>JAFGTC010000296.1 GCA_016934335.1 Candidatus Omnitrophota bacterium
AATAATTGCCGCTGCCGCCGATTCCCATCGAGCCGACTAAACCGCAGGCCATGTCGGATAAAAAATCCCCGTATTCATTGAGAACGATCATCACCCCGTAGTCTTTGGGTTTGAGAATCAATTTTGCCAACAGGGCGTCGAACAGTTCCTTGCGATGCTCCACCTCCGGATATTCATAAGCAATTTCATCCATGACTACCTGAAACAACCCATCGGTCACGGATTGAATGGTGTATTTGGAGGCCGACGTGACTGAAGATCCGCGTTGGCTCGCCAGTTGAAAGGCGAAGCGCGCCGCCTGCATGCAAGGCTTGCGCTCGACCATCCGAATGGACACTGCCGCGTCATGGCCGATCATGCGGCCCGGATCTTCATAGGTTCCCCCGGTGGCCACGCGGACAATATCCCAATCGATGGTTTCTTTGAAATTGGTTTTCACGCCGGGGATTGAGACGACGGGGCGGTGAATCACGCTGAAATTGCAGAGTCGCCTTAGAATGGCGTTGGGGCTTTCGATTTCGGTGACAGTGGGGTATTTAATGGCGAATTGGGTTTCATTGATGGAGCGGAACGCGTCGTCGTATAAATCTCTGCCGCTGATGCCCCGATTTTTCAAACTCAAATCGATGGGCTTGAATTGCACATCGATTGGAAGTTTCTCCATGAGAGTGTGAACCGCCCGGTTTAACTCCGGTCCGATTCCATCGCCCAGAAATTCGGTTATCACATACGCCATCTGACGCCTCCGGGACGGTACGATCACGATGTCACATCACCATTTTAGTCTCATATTTTAGGTTGAAAAGGGTGTGCGGTTTATCGATCTTGGGTTTGTGTACGAACGCTGATTACAATGAATCATTCGATAGGGGAACGGGGAAAATTCCATAGGCCGGTTCGTGGAGAGGAAGCGCGGCGTGAACTTGGCCGGTGGGGCCGATGAGGCCTGTGATGCCTGTATTGGCCGCCCGCGCGACGTAAAGCCGGTTTTCAGCGGCGCGAAAGCAGCATTGAGAAAAATGCTGCTCCAAACCCGCCGAGCGGTGATACCAGGCGTCGTTGGTGAGGTTGATGATAAGATCGACGCCTTGATCGTGCGCCTGCCGCCAAAGCCGGGGGAGAGTGGATTCAAAACAGATCGTGACCGCAAAGCGGACGCCGTCTCGAGTTTGAAAGATCGTCAGGTTTTTACCGGGTTGGAAGATGCCGGCGCCCGCCTCTTCGATCAGCGTTTCAATGTAATAAAAAGGCCAATACTGCCCGAGCGGAATCCATTCGCCAAACGGAACCAAGTGGATTTTGCTATAAACGGGCAGGGAGGAAAGATCGACCGGTTCGCTCGTTAAATCAAATTGAATGCCGGGCGAAAATAAAAATGCGTTATTTTGAAATCGCCATTTTCGCTCCGCCGTGTATCGCCCGCTGACGGCGCCGATCAGCATTTCGACATCGTTTTGATCAACGAATTGTTGAATTCGATCGATGCCTTTCGCATAATATTCCAAAGGCATGGTAATCGTGCTTTCCGGCCACACGATCAAATCCGGTTTTTCTTCCAGCGAGCGCTCCGAAAGATCGAGATAGACATCCAGCGTCTCCTCTTCCGACGCGCTCTCCTTGCGATCTTGTTCGAAAGCGCCTTGAATCAGCGCCACGTTGATAAAGGACTCGGCGGATTCTCGATTCTGACTTTGATATATGACTGCTTGTCCATAAGCATAAATGAAAACAAAGGCTGCAAGAAAAAAGGCCAGCGCGGCTTGAGAAGCGATAAGTCGGCGTCGCGGCGGGATGCGCGTCTCTTTCTTCCAAAATCGTTCGTAAACATATTTCGCCGCCTCCGCGAGAGAAGCGTTGAATCCAACCACAAAGAAGGTGGCGCCGGGCGCGCCGATCCAATAGGTGATTTGCTTCAGGCTTTCAACGGGATATAGACCGTGCCCCAGATAGCCCCAGGCAAACGAGAGTGGACCTAAAGAGCGTAGATGCTCAACCCCCGCCCAAATCAGCGCCGCTATGGGAATCCAGAGCCCGAACCGTTTGGTCCAGCCGATCATCACGCACTTCGCCGAGAATAGAACGGAAAGATACAGAACCAGCGCCAACATCCCCCCCGCGGTTACGTGATGAAGCCACTGAAGCAGCCCAAGATAAAAAAGAAAACCTGCTCCCAAACCTAGTTCGGCGTTTTGACGGGGGCGGCCGGTTTGAATCGCAAGAAACAGTGGAATTAACGCTATCGCAAGCAGAGGAGTGATGTTAAACGGCGGATAAATCAATACGAGCAGAATCCCCGTTCCCAGAGCGGCGAATCCCTCACTCCGGGCGAGGGTCGGCTTCAGAAAAGGGATCGTCTTCTTCCACATCCGATGGAATTTCTTCACTGATCGCATAGTCTCCCGAGAACCAACGACCCAAGTCTACCATTCTGCAGCGTTTACTGCAGAATGGGGAAAAGGGGGAATTCACTCCTTCCGGTAGAGGGATTCCGCATGTCCGGCAGCGATGAGTCGACGGTTTATGCATCTCTGATGCTCCTGATTGGCAACCAGTTTAAATCGCGTTGATTGCAACCGGAAGAGTTGGAGAATCTTTTTTCTTTTATCGCGACAATTTGAGATATAATGATAAATAGATGAAGCGCCAAAAAAGGAGGCAAAAAATGACTTATGACGAGTTGGTTTTCTGGATTCTCATCGTTATGTTGTGCCTCATTACTCTCACAACGGGGCGCGATTGGTGGCGCGTGGTTCAGCGCATTTACCGGCATGCCGTCGACGTTTGGAAATGGAGCCCTTATCTCAAATATATTACGGGCGTCTCGAACAAGCGAAAAAAACTAAAAATTCCTGAATCGGAACTAGGCGCGCATCATGGCGTCTGCGACCAAAAGAATATTTTTCCGCGATCTCGAAGATCGACATGATATCGAGATTCGCTGAGATATAACTTTATGTGTTGTTTTGTTTAATTTTATTTAAACCTGCCTGGTACGCAGGGGAAAATTCCGCTTGAGCGTGAAAGGGGCAAAATCCCAACGTGGATTTTGCCCCGAGTTAATAGCGCTCCCATATCGGATGAGATGTAGAATCTCTTATGATCGATTCTCTTCGCAATGGCGTCTCATCTTTGTTTGCGTATCGGTGTTTTGATCCTCAAGTTATTGCGCTTGCTTATTCGCTTCCTGGTTTTTAAATACGCGCTGTATGATCTCTTGGATCTCATTGACGCGAGGAGATTCGGGATTCGCTTGAATAGCGGCTTCCAGATCGGCCCGCGCTCCTTCCATATCCTTACTCTGAAACTTCATGAACGCGCGAATATACAGAATTTCCATGGCCGGCGCCCCGGTCGGCTTCTTATCCTCATGTATTTTTGTCAGCGCTTCGACGCAGGCTGCGGGATCCGTACTATTCGCCTTAAGAATTTCATTGATTTGCTCTTTGATGTCCTGCAGCAGAATTACATTTTCGTATTTGCTTTTCAGTTTAGCTTCATCATTTGCATCCAGCGCCATGATTTGTTCGATTTCTTTGCGATAAACCGATAGGGCCATTTCCTCGTCGAAAAGAGATATAGCCTGATCTAGGAATTTCGCTTTTTCGATGCCTTGCGCCGCATCGGCTTTGGCGAAAAATGCATCCCGCTGAATCCGGGATTTCTGCATATCTATCAGTTTGCTGGAGTATTCTTCCGCTGAATCGCCGCCGTAGCCCACGGTTTTGGCATAGGGACGGCCGGAAGCGTCCGTCAACAGGATTGTCGGATACCCCGATATCTGATACTCTTTGTTCAGTTGTTTATTTTGTTCGATTTCTTCTTTCGTTTGCTTGGATGTATCTTTGGGGAAATCCAATTTCAGCAGCACGAAATGATGGGGGATTTTAGTTTTGAATTCATCCTGGCTGAAAACATTCTTGTCTAATTGGATGCAATACCCGCACCAATCGGAACCAGTGAAATCCATCAGGATGTCTTTCTTATCCTTCGCGGCGATTTCTTGGGCTTTCTCAAAATCCACGATCCATCCGTCTCCGCTTGCATAGGCGAGTGAGGAGAGAAAGATGAAACCAAGCAAACAAGAGATTTGTCGATTAAGCGTATTGTTCATGAACTGTTCCTTTCGAATTCTGAACTGTAAAACGTCGTCGACCTCATTCACAACCCACTAAAGTTTCGCTATCATACTATAGATGCAAAAAACAAAGGATATATAGGCCTGTGAGGTTCTTGTTGTGAGATTCGCATGGCGTGCAATCCATGCGAATTGGCGGCAAATAATACATTCGGAGAGAAACATGAAACAAAAAAGTTTCTTCATCAACTCTGTATTTTGTGTTCTTTTTTTCTTGTTTTCGTCATACGGCGTCGCATCCTGTGAAATGGAATTTCTCACTCCCATGATATCTCCGAGTTCAGCGCCGGAGTCGCCGCTCCATTCATCCCTTAATGTTCTAACCGCAGATAACGGGATGGAATCGCCTTCGGAGATTCGAGCGCCCATGCTTCAAAAGGAAATTCCCGTCAAGGCAAAAAGCGCAATCCCCGGTTCTGAACAATTGAATCTCGATGGACGGCAGGCTCTATCATCTCACCTTGTCGATTCTACAGCAATATTCAAGCCGGCTGGAGATGAATTGAACGATAAGCCGCTTGCTACAATCCATGATAAGAATCTTGGTGAACTTTCGGGCGTTGCGCCGGCCAGCGGGCGGGATGAATATTGGGGACACAATGATAAAGGAAATGATCCCGAAATTTACCGATTCAATCTAAGGGGAGAAATTCTTCAGAAAGTCGTCTTGAAAAACGTCAAAAATGACGACTGGGAAGCCATTGAGCGCGATGGGGATGGGAATCTAATCATCGGCGCGTTTGGCGACAATAATGAAAAACGGGATGAATATCGTTTGTATTCTTTCCCGGAGCCTGGTAGAAGCGTTAAAAAAATCGACCATTTTCAAATATTCCGATTTGTGTATTCGGACCGAAAATCTCACAATTGCGAAGCTTTTTTCATCTGCGGCCGGAAACTCTATCTGGTGACGAAAGAAAAGAAAAAGAAGGATCATCCCATCCTATTTTGCATTCAAAAGTTCGATGATAATGCGATGAACATTGCGGAAGAGATAGGTACATTCAATATTACAGGAAAAGTCACCGATGCGGCTTACTCGTCGGACAATCAAATCCTTGCCCTTATGACGTATTCGGGAATCGCTTTATACCGTGTTCAAACGGCGGCTGGCTTTCTCTTTAATCTCATCAAGTATGTTCCAACCGATTTTAATCAATGCGAGGGACTTTGCTTGGATGGAGATAGTCTTATCATCTCCAACGAGTCGGGCGATCTCTGGAAATACTCGATGGATTTTTTCTTGGAATGATCCCTTATCGAAACGAAATTATCTTATCCCATGAAATCGCTTGAACGCTCAGCGTGATTTTGTTTTTACAGAAGCATCATGGAGACTGTGGTTCTGGGAGGGTCAAGCGCATCTTCCCTATGCTTAGAGGGTAAAACAGAATGAATCGAAAAGACTTGCCTTTGATTCTGGCATGTTGTTTTGTATTTCTCGTAGGAGTTATGGATCGTACGATGGCAAATTCCGGCCAATTGAAAATCGCTCTCTGCCAAATCTTTTCACTCGATGGAGATCGGGAAGGCAATTTCGTCCGCATTGAAAACGCTCTCATCGAAGCCAGAGATCAAGGAACTCAAATAGCGTGTTTTCCCGAAACCGCCCTATACGGGTGGGTCAATCCGGATGCGCATCAACGCGCCCATCCCATTCCCGGCGAAGATTCCGACCGGCTCTGCCGCCTTGCCCGAAATTATTCCATGTTTCTCTGCATCGGCTTGGCGGAAAAAGACGGCGATCGCCTCTACGATTCCGCCTTGTTGATCGATCACCAGGGAACGATTTTATTGAAGCACCGAAAAATGAACATTCTGACTGAATTGATGGATCCTCCTTATACAAACGGGAAGGAGATTCATGCCGTGGATACTCCATTTGGACGGATCGGCTTGTTGATTTGCGCCGACACGTTCGTTCCCGAAAATTTGCAGCGCATGGCGGAATGCCAACCGGACTTGGTCTTGGTTCCCTATGGCTGGGCCGCCAAGGAGGAGGCTTGGCCTCAGCATGGCAAAGAATTGCACAAAACCGTCTCCAACGCCGCAAAAGCGATCGGCGTTCCCGTTGTTGGGACGGATCTTGTGGGAGAAATATCGCATGGCCCCTGGACGGGGCGGGTTTTTGGAGGACAAAGCGTTGTCGCGGATAAACAGGGAAAAATCGTCGCATCGGCGAAGGATCGCGACCGCGATATCCTTATCGTCAATATGACATCCCTCCGATAATGTCCAAAAAGGAAAGACTGCACGTTGCGCTCTCTCGACGACGGTGTGGTATTTAAACTCCATTGATTTGTTTAGTTATCATGATTTGAACGACTTTTTCCCATCTATAATCGTATTAGAAATTAGATCGGACCAATTCATCTTATCTGGGGAGATGAGGAGAATGAATTATTTGATTGTTTTTATTGCGCTTTTTTCATTTCTATTGAGCTGTCCTGCAGTTCAGTATGCGGAAGATGGGAAAACGTTGAATCACAAGAATAGGATAAACTATAACAGAACAAGCTTTTCTAAATCAAATCTACCTGAACAACAAAAAAATCATCTGAAACGGCGCAAAAATATATCGGAATTGAAAAAGAACGCAAGATTACGTTATAAAAGGATGCTCCCTGCGGATGGAGGGAATCCAAATTACAAGGATCGCTTCGGCTTTGTGTTCTCTCCAGAACTCACTGACGTTACTAAATTTATTGCGGCCCCATGGGAAAATCTGATGAAAAAGGAAAATCAATCTACAAGAATTCTCGAAAAATTTCCGATTCAAACAGTTAAACCCGATCCGAATATTCATTACACCATGCGCTATGCGCACGGCGAGATGAATGGGACTATATTGGAGCGCAAAGCTCTCCCGCACGAGTTGGGAAATGCTGATTCAAATCCCGATCTTTTATTTCCGTTCAATATTGACATCAATAGCAAAAAAGGGATGGATATTTCACCGTTTGATACGCATTCCAAAAAGCGCAGCATCCCCAAAACAAAACCAGAATAAAGAGAAATGCGAGTCGGCCGCCTCGCATTTTCAACCACTGCACCGAAAAAGAACTATCTGCGATAGAGATTCAATTCATTGAGCACATCTTCTCGGCCGGCCCATTTTTTGTGAACCGCCCGATATTTCATCTCATACTCTTTGCCAACAATCGGATCCGGGATGATCCATTGAAAATCCCAGGCGGGGCAGGTGTCGTCTTTCTTTTCGTTAAGCCCTCCTCCCGAAGGAGAGTGAGAAAAGCGGATTCCGTCTGGCTTCTCAAACATTACGATGAATACCATATTCTCAAACCGGCCATAGAAAAACGGTTCGGAAAACCGGATGGGGGATATTTCAGTGAACAGTCGTGTCGGCGCTTGCGGATCGAACACCCATTCAAATGAATCGTTGATATGCTTGATGGTGCTGTCGTGGTCGTGGAATTGCGTGCAGAATTGCTGCCAGACTTGATTATCACCGTTTGGCCTTAAGAAATAAACGCTTTTATTGAGCGGGCTGTTGATGTAACTGGCCCAAAAAAGGCCCAGAGCGCCGCCTTGAAAATGATCTTTTCTGGGGATGCAGTGCACTGTTACGTCAATATAATAGGGATCGCTCAGGCGAAAAACGGTTGTCGATTCAACCTGCCAAACAGGCGTGGGCGGTTGATGAAGTTCGGCGCTGTGTTCGCCGGTCTTTCGGAAAGTCATGGGAGCGCGGCGCGGCTCAAATAAGACCTCACGGTCTTCGCCGCGGCTTGAACCGTCAAAATAATGCTCCAGATTTAAACCGGCGTAGGAGGGGACGAAAATGGATTTCGGTTGGTGAATGGAGGTCAACCGGAACAGACCGTTATAGCCGACTTGATGTTCGTCTTTGGGCGCGTTATTTCCAATCAAACATTGAATTTCAGATGCTTGAAGCAGGGCGTAGTCTTCACTGTAAACCGGGCAAATGGTGGATGTCGAGAAAATCGAAGCAATTATCGCGAGCCATAGTATGGAACGATTGACCATTTTTTCGTCTCCCGAAAATCAAAAGTTTGGTGTATTGTACTATAGAATTCGGGAAGAAGCGAATTGGTAATGAGCCGAACGCAACACTCAAAAAAGATGAAAAAACATAATCCTCGAAGTTTCACAAATCTACTTCGTCTCATCGGATTGACAATGCTTACAGCCATTGTCTATGTGCTGCTGAAAATCCAGGGAAAATTACGTATGTAATGATTGCTCGGCGGCTTCCATGCAGAACATCTGCGCCTCGTTATCTTGAAGAGTCAAGCGAAAATTTTTCCCATAAGTCTGCACGAAAAGATCTTTTTTCCGCTCGATGGAATCAATCTCTTCGGGACAGGAATCTCCAGTTTGAGCTCGGAACGTGATTTCTCCATTACCGGATATAAACTCGAGATCTGTTATCCTCGCATTGTGCGTGTCATCAAGTCCATCGGCAAGGCGTAAAAAAGACGCCAACTTTTTTACCGTCTCTTGATCTCCAGGATTGAGAAGTGCGAACGATGAGTGCTTGGGACTGGGCAGGGCTCTGCGATGATAACGAACAATGTTGCCGATGATGCGCTTCTCAAGATCGGAAAATGCCGGCATATCGGCTCCCATCAGCATCCTCATGCTGTGTTTATGGTGTTTTTTTCCAGATATAGCC
>JAFGTC010000297.1 GCA_016934335.1 Candidatus Omnitrophota bacterium
GCTCTGGGAGAGATCCCCATCCGCAAAGCGCCCGGCGGAGAATTTCCGCGGCTGGCCGGCGAGTTGTGGACCGGCCTTTCGGATTTCAGCGCAGAGATTCGCAACATGGCCGGGAAAAACGAGTATGACGCTCCTCCCGGCTTCAATAGAAAATATGCCGACTTGCCCGTAACAACGCTTCAGCGGCCATTCCATAGCAATCGATATTTCACGATGGCGGCCGCTGTCCCAAGCGTGATGACTTTGAATCAGCCATCCTATCTGATCAGTCAGACAAGAATAGCGGGAAGCATAGCGATTGAGTTGTATTCCAAAGATGGGAAGCAGAGAATTTCAGTGATTCGTCATCATGAAAATCAAAAGGATCCGGCAGCCCCCCTCATTTTCCCATGGACGCCGAATGATTTAGCCAAGGATGACTATCGCATCCGGTGGACGCTGGATGGCGACTACCGTGAGTTTCCCATTACAATTCAAGGATAGTGGGGAGTGGATGGTAAATCGTGGCGGCACGCTTCGCTTCGAGCCCTACCAAGCTATCCACTCTCCACTGTCTTTAGGCTTTTTTCCAGATCAATTGTTGTTCGGCCCGATCATGGAGTTTGTATTTCTTCACGTGATCTTCGATGCGTTCGCCTAACTGCTCGATCTTGCTGACATCCGCTTCGCCCATGCCGGCTTGCGCGCAATAGTTCAGATACCCCACGTCATCGAAATTGATTCCCATCAGTTCCAAGGCGGTTCGGTCGGCGGAAAACCAATGAAGGCCGGCTACGGCGACTTTGTGATCGACCGGCGTTCCTCCAACCGGGCCGTTGCCTTCCATGCCTTGGAAGCCGTCGATCACCGACAGGTCGGGATGCAGTTCGGGCGCGAGTTTGAACAGATTATAATTGACGCCTTTGAAGCCGCCTCCGTGCGTAATCGGCTTATCGTTTCTCGCTCCCTGCCGGCCGCCGCGCCCCCAGCGGAAGCCTTCGTCTTTGATCGGCGCTCCGAAGACAATGTTTTTCAGCGACAATGTCGCGATCACTCGATCGTGAGTCTTCATCACAGCGGCGGAAATCAAAAACGTCTCCGGGTCGAGAAGCAATTTTGACATCCGCACAAAATAGGGATGCATATCGCCGTCGTTCACCACATGCCTCATCTGGATCGGCTCTTTATCCAGATCGATAAGTTCCACGCCGTATTGGGATTTCAACTTGGGATAGCCATAATTCTCGAATCCTTCGAAGGTGGGGCCGCTGGCGGCCGATTCGGCTATGATCATGTCGTTCTTGACGTCGATGGATTTCAAAAATTCGATGATGCCTGCCAAGGCATCCGCATGCGTCGCGCAAAGTTGTTGATCGATGGCGACATTGTTCGGCTTGATGACAATGCGCCGATTTCCGACGGCGGCTTTGATCTCTTTGGCGAAAGGCTTCAACGCGTTGATGATGTTCTGCGTCCGATCGTCGCCGGCGCTGATGCACGCCTTGTTTCTCATGGGGCCATGATCGGCGGCGCTTTGAGCGCTCGATTCAGACGCCGTGAGAGAGGCGGGAGCGGATAATCCAGCCGCGGCGAGACTGCCGGCCAATGCAGATTTCAAAAAATGCCTGCGATTCGGTTGCATAATCGTAACGACCTCCTTGATCGAACATCCAGTCATCTATCCGTTCAGGATTTCTCAATTCATTCAGCACAATCCTTCCGCTATCATAAAACACCCGGCGGTTCTTGACAATTGTTTTATGATCAGCGATCGTCAAATAACACAAATATTTTTCCTGTAACATTCCGAAAGTTCACGAGAATTTTACAACGTTTTCCCGCCGCCAAGCCTCGCTTCTCTCTCCTTTTTGTGCAAAATACACTCAACCGACAAGAAAGCAGGCCGGGCGAGTTAAACATCCACAAAAGTCGGCTGAGCTCAACGAAAAGCTCAGCCCGCCAGGCGCACAGCGAATAAGGCTGATCCGCCGCCGAATCCCAGCGCAGAGGGAAAAAGTGTGAAAGATCAACGTTACCTGTTGATTGTGGATGATGAACCCGACATCCGCTTCATCTTGGGCGACTACCTTAAAAACAACGGATTCATCCCCATTTTGGCTGAAAACGGGCGGGAAGCGTTAACTCTATTAAACCATGTCTCCCCCGATGTCATTATCAGCGACATCCTCATGCCTGAGATGGACGGACTGGAATTTCTGCAGGAAATTCAACGCCGCGGGCTGGAGATTCCCGTAATTCTCATGACGGCTTACGCCACCATCGACCGAGCCGTTGAAGCCATGAAATCAGGCGCCGCCGACTTTATCACCAAGCCCCTGAAACTGAATTATCTGATTCAAGTCATCCGCCGCGTTTGCAAGCAATTTGAGTTGGAGCGGCTCGTCCTCGAACAGGAGCAGCAATTGAAAGCCGACCTGCGCCTGGCATCCCTCGTACAACGCTGCATGCTGCCCGCCGACGTAGAAAACAAGCATTTCGGATTTTATCTCCGTTATGAACCGCTCCTGGAAATTGGGGGCGATTCTATCGCCACCCGACTCTATTCGGAGGAAATGATCGCCGTCGCGTTGTATGACGTCACCGGCCACGGCGTATCCGCCGCGCTGCTCGCGTCCCTGCTTCATCACGAATTGACCGATTTGCTGGCGCAACCCATCCGGCCGCTCGATATTATCAGGCAAATCAACTTATTCGCCTCCGAAAAATTCAGCGCCACGGGGTTGTTCTGCACGATGGCTTTGATTTGGCTGGATACGAACCGAATGACGTTGACCGCCGTCAACGCCGGGCATCCCAGCATTCTGTTGTGGAAAAACGAAAGCCGCGAATTCGAGGCCGTCTCGTCCCACATGCCTCCCATCGGCCTCCTCTCCGAGGATGACTTCAAAACCGATCTTTCCTGCCTTTCTCTTTCCCCCAAAGACCGGATCCTTCTTTATACAGACGGGTTTACGGAATCCAGGCAAAAGAACGGCGATATACTTGGAGAAGATCGATTCGTTCAAATCGTTCAAACCTGCATCCAATCTTCGCCGCGGGAATGTATGGATCGCATATTTCAAGAGGCCGCCCAATCCCGCCAGGGAAATCCACGAGACGATCTCACTCTCGTTTTGCTCGAGGTCAAATAACCTCGCATCGTACGAGATGGATTTAACAGGATCAAAATGAACTCCGGGCATTGCAACCTCAATGGACGCCGGTAAAATAGACGAGATTGTAGTTGAGTGACGGGGAATGAGGACCTTGCAGGACGGGCCGCATTTCGTCTGAGGAAGAAAAAGGGAAATCAGGTAATTCATCATGAAAATTGATATTCGAAAAGAATCGGATGTAACAATTGTGAAGCCTGTTGGAAGAATGGACTTCAACTCGCTCATGGAATTCAGCGCTCTCATGAACCAAACCATACAGGCCGGCGCGCATAAACTCCTTCTTGATTGTTCGGAACTGGAATATCTGAGCAGTTCAGGCATCCGAACCATGGTAGACTGCCAAAAGCAGATCCAAGCCCAAAAAGGAACCATGGCTTTTTGCATGTTGAACGAACAAATCAAGGAACTCTTCCAGGTCGTTCAACTGGACAAATTGTTCAAGATTTATCCCACCGAATTTGAAGCCTTGGATAAAATGATGGCCTGACGCTCCCCGCCTATCGTCCTCATTTTTTCTCGTCGGTTTTCCGGCGCGCGACGCCTGACTCGATGGCGGCCTTGCTGACGGCGCTGGCGACCTGCTCGAATACTCGTTTATCAAAAACGCTGGGGATAATATATTCTTCGACCAATTCGTTTTCGGGGATCGTATCGGCGATCGCGCCGGCGGCGGCCAATTTCATCTCTTCGTTTATGTCAGCGGCGCGAACGTTCAACGCGCCTCGAAAGATCCCGGGAAAACACAGAACGTTGTTGATCTGGTTGGGATAATCCGACCGGCCGGTCGCCATGATGCGGCAATGTCCATGAGCCTCCTCCGGCGTAATTTCCGGATCGGGATTGGCCAGGGCAAAGATGATGGGATCGGCGTTCATGGCTTTGAGAGCCTCTACGGGAAGAAGGTTTGGGCGCGAGAGGCCCAGAAAGACGTCCGCGCCTTGAACCGCGTCCATAATCGTTCCCCGGCGGCCGTTCGGATTGGTATGTTCGGCGAACCATTCCTTCATGGGATTCATGCCTTCGCGCCGCCCCTTGTAAATGATTCCCTGACTGTCCAAGCCGATAATCTCTTTCACGCCGGATTGAAGCATCATCTTGGAGCAGGCCGCTCCCGCCGCTCCGACTCCTAAAAGAACGACTTTGATGTCGGTGATCTTTTTATGCACAAGTTTCAGCGCATTGATCAAAGCGGCGGTGACCACAACGGCGGTGCCATGCTGATCGTCGTGAAATACGGGGATGTCGAGAGACTTCTTCAACCGGCTTTCAATTTCAAAACAGCGGGGAGCCGAGATGTCTTCGAGATTCACGCCGCCGAATCCCGGCGCAATAGCCTGGACGATGCGCACAATCTCGTCAGGATCTTTGGTATTCAAACAGATCGGATAGGCGTCGACGCCGCCGAATTCCTTGAACAACATGGCTTTGCCTTCCATGACCGGCATGGCCGCCTCCGGGCCGATGTCGCCCAGTCCCAGAACGGCGGTGCCGTCGGTGACAATCGCCACGGAGTTGCTCTTGATCGTCAGGTTATAGGCGGAGGAAGGATCCTTGGCGATGGCGCGGCAGACTCGCGCCACGCCGGGCGTATACGCCATGGAAAGCGCATCGCGCGTATTGAGCGGCGTTTTGCTTTCAATCCGGATTTTGCCGCCCAGATGAAGGAGGAAGACGCGATCGGACACATTGCGGACATGCACGCCTGGAATCTGTGTGACCGCCTCTACAATGCGTTCCGCATGTTCTTCATTTCGCGTATCAACAGTCAGATCTCGTATCAAAAAATCCTTTTTCACGCCGACAATATCAACCGCCCCCAAATTGCCTCCCAGGTCGCCGATGACCGTGACGATTTGGGCAAAATATCCCGGCTTATTTGTGATTTCTAGACGAATCGTAATGCTATGGCTGGCGCCCGGCGTAATATCAACCATGTCCTTTTTCTCCAATGTTCCCTGTTAACTGTGAATTTTAATTGGATTTTCCATCAGCGGGCGAGGCGGGGGCATAGGCTGCGCCCCTTCAAAGGGGTGGGATCAAAGCGCGAATCGCGGCCCGTCGAGAAACAACTTTATTGATTATACCCGATTATGGCGAAGAAGAATGCGCTCCGCCGCAATTCTTATATAATATTACATTGTGAGTAGAGCCGCCGGCCGCGATAAAATCGAGCCAGCCGTCATCATCGACGTCTGCAATCGCCAATCCCTGCACGGCGACGTCACCCGATATTTTCGAACGCCTCCACAATTCCTCCGGATCCTTCACAAAATCATAATAATAAATGCAATGCCCCTCGCCGCGAAAACCGGCGATCACTTCATCATCGCCGTCCTGATCAAAATCGGCGCAGGCCAAGGCGTGACCGGCGACGAAACTGTCGTCAATCACATGGCGCTGGAGGCGTTCTTTCTGCGCACTGGCATGCGCATAGACGGCGACTTGATTCCCATGCCAGGGATCGATCGTCGCCCAAAACGGTTCCCCCTTTTTCCATGATCCGGCGGCGATTTCGCTGCTCCCGCTGCGATTATCCGGATCCTGCAGACCCGCCGTGATTGTTTGCCGAATCCATCGCTTATCCCGCCATGAAAATTGCGTCACGCCCTCCAAACTGGCTGTGTAGATCTCGTTGCTCCGAACCATCAATCCGTGCAGCAGATGGAGCGAATGGTCGATGACCTCGAACCGCCAGGCTTCTTTGCGAGATTCTGCGGGGATGGAAAACGCCAGCAGCCGGACGGGAGACTGCTTGAAATCAGGCCCGGACGATCCCGGCCCCGCCATGGGAGCGGCGATCAGTCTTTTGTGACTCTCTCCCTCCAACTCCACCCAGCGGAGGCGATGCGTCGTTGGCTCCGCATGGATAAAGTGGATCGACCAGGGTTGATCAAGATCGTCCCGGCGGTTCAGCCAGGAAATCGTCCCGCCGGCGTCTGTCTTTCCCAGGTTGAAATCGGAGGCGATCACGGCTTCCAGATCCCCGTCGCCGTCCAAATCGTAGAAATCGAAATCGATGAAGCCCTGCAGTCCATCCGTACAAATGGGCCGGCGCTTCCACGAGGGATTCTCATACCAGAAGACGCCCGACGCTCCTTCTCCGAGCGCGGCGATATCCAACTTCCCGTCGTTGTTGATATCGGCGAACGCCGACTGATAAGCGCCGGGAAACGAATCGTCGATGACCACCGCTTGAAAACGGCTGCATTCGGAATCGGACCAGCCAAGGAGACTCTCCATAAAAAGAAAAGAAATGAAACAAACTTTAGGAAGGCCGTTCATCATCTATCCTCCCGCTTTAGAGTTCTTCTGCGAGCATCTTATGAATTACACAAAGAAATAGATCAGCCAGACAACAACTCCCGCCGTCATTCCCTCCAAAACGCCGCCGAGAGAATGCAGTTTGTACCCCGTCAAAACATCCATTTTCGAAAATTGCGTCACCACCCAGAAATAGCTGTCGTTCGCATGCGAAACGAACATCGATCCCGCGCCGATCATGACGACGGTCAAGGCGATTTGATTGGCCGTCTCGATTCCCAGAGAGCCGGCCAGGGGCTGAACGATGGAGGCGGTGGTGATGATGGCCACCGTCGACGAACCCTGCGCCGTCTTAATAGCGAAAGCAATGAGGAATGGCAGCCAGATCCCTAAATTTAAATGGGCCAGCGCATCCCCGATCGCATCGGCGATTCCTGAATTCTGCAGAACCTTGCCGAACGCCCCGCCGGCCCCGGTAATCATGATAATGATGGCGGCGCTGACCAGAGCGTCTCCCACCCAGCCGCTCGCTGACAACAATTTCCGATCCAGACGCTTCGGCAGACAGAAGGCGATCAAGACGCCGAGCAGCAGCGCCACCACGGGGCTTCCCAAAAACACGATCAGATTTTTCAGCCCGCCTTCGCCCAAGGGATGAGTCGGATAGGAGGCGATGGAATTCAGGACGATCAAGAGCATCGGCAGCAGAATCGGCAGAAACGCCAGAATCGCCGGAGGCGCTTGCAGAAGCGTGCGCTGAATATCCTCTTCCGAAAGTTCGGGATCCGGATCGATCTGCACCCTCGACGCGACCGTCACCGCGAACAGCCACCCGGCGAAGAGAGCAACGGCGCTGGCGATTAATCCAAACAGAATCACGCGCCCCAGATCGGCGCTCAAGATGCCCGCCGCGGCGATGGGCCCCGGGGTGGGCGGAACCATGGTGTGCGTCGCATACAGCCCCAGACTCAACGCGATGGCGCAGGAAGCCAGCGTAATCCCGCTGCGCTTGGCCAAAGCCCTCATCAGCGGAGAGAGGATGACAAACCCCGAATCGCAGAAAACGGGAATGGAGACGATATACCCCATAATGGACATCGCCAAAGGAACATTTCTTCGCCCCGTCGCTTGAAGCACGCATTCGGCCATCGTAAACGCGCCGCCGGATTTTTCTAAAAACACGCCGATGATGGTCCCCGCGATGATCACAATGCCGATATAGCCGATCGTTCCCCCGAATCCCTGGTTCACCGAATCCACGATATCGAGAAGCGGCATGCCCGCAAAAAGCCCGAATCCGAAAGCGGCGAACAAAAGCGCCAGAAACGGATGGAGGTTCAAGCGCGCCGAAGCATACACAATAAAAATCACAGCGACGATCAGCAAAAAGCCCAGCCACATATGAAATCACCTCGAAACATAGTTGGTTCTATTATCCGCAGCGCGCTATGACGGGCAAGTGAATCGATCCAAATCGGCAAGGTAATGAAGAGTGCGAGAATTTCGTCCCAAAGACTCTCTCCTCGCTTGAAAAGAAGATAAATATGGCATAATTCATTGATTATAATAAGGTTGGTTCATACAACCTGGAGTCTTTCCTTAGCATAGATGGAACGATGCCGGTTTTTGATGGCACAGTTTTTTTCTCTTTCCAAGCAGAACTGCACCACGAAACACCAGTCATTTTACTGGTGTTTTTTATCAAATGGAGCTATTGGAACTAATGGAGCTATAATGGATGATTATATAATAAAAGAAATTTTCATCCGGAAATGGAGCACTTTAATTCTTTATCTCGATCTATTTGATCAATCTTCATCGAATAAGCGCTATTTATTCATGCGATTGACATTCTGTATCTTTATTCCAATAAACAGATAAGGGATAAACTCAATAATTGATTGGATCATTTCTTCAACTTCGCTGGATGACGCCTCTGATTACGCAGTGTTTTGAAACTCTAATAATATATATATGTATCCATTTCCGTTCCATTAGCTCCATTAGCTCCATCTCCGAGTCATTGAACTGGGAGGCGGGGCGGAACGCGGCGGCTTCAGACGCATCGCATCGGGAAAGAGGCGTAAAAGGTGGTTCCCTGCTCCGGAGTCGATGTAAATGATACTCGCCCTTTTAAGTAATGCTCGCCCAGGAATTTCATGCTGTAGGATCCCAGCCCGCGGCCTGCGCCTTTGGTCGAGAAGGATCGTTGGAAAATCTGCCGTTGAATATCGGGTGGAATCGAGCCGGGATTGTGCACCCAGAATTGCAGGCTTCGATCGTCATCGCGGCGGCATCCAATTGTAACCGCCTCTCCCGGCCTGCAAGCTTCCAGAGCGTTTTTCACCATATTCCCCAATACGCGGCGCAGGAGCATGGGATCGCTTTCGAAGGGAGCGTCCACGGCGTCTTCCGAATAAATCAATATCCGATCCTTGGCGGCCTCATGGTCGGAGTATTCATCCATGATTTCTTGAAGAATCTCTCCGCTGCGCAGCGGAGACGGCTTCACGATCAATTCATGAGTTTCCGCCATACTGAGATCTCTCTGCGTTTTGATCTCGTCAATCAGTTTCTGCGATAAGCGAAAGATCCTCTCTCGAATCATGTCGGATTTACTCGCATCGGCGTCGCGCAGCAGCCGCGAGAATCCTAACAGCCCGCCTGCCGTATTCAACACATCATGATAGAAGATCCGCTCCAGCGCCATGCGCCGCTTTTCATGGCGAATATCGCTGACCACAAAGATGGAATAGACGCTTCCATTGATGCGGTACGGCGAAGCCCACACGCGAAGATCCAACGCTTCCCCCGTTTCTTTTTGCAGAATCCGGCATTCCTCGACCGTCGACTCGCCGCGCAAACTCGCCAGGATGGCTTTCACCGCTCCGCAAGTCCGGCAGAATTGTGTAACCCCGCAGCCGCCTTCCGCTTCAAAGGCGTGGATGCAATTCAGAATCTCGCCCGGCCGCAAGCCGCAGATCTGTTCATACTTGTTGATCCCCAGGAAATTGAGCAAGGTTTGATTGGAAAAGATAATCTGCCGTTTATCATTCAATACCAAAACGATATCCGGTATGACGTCAAGGTAGGAGCGCAGGTAATCAGGCTTTTCAAAAATCTCTCTCTGCACATGAAGAATCCCCTCCGACTCCTTTTCAGCGGGCGCAAATTGGGTTGGAATCTGTCGGGCGTCCATTTGAACATACCTCGTTCTATCATGTAAAAACGACGATGAAAACAGGTTTCTATTCGGTTCTCGCCTTGATTCGCCTGAAGCGTATTGCCGCCTAATCCATCTAAAAATATAATAACAGAAACTAAATGTCAAATCGACCGATCGAGCCGGACGAGCCGGGACGGGCGCAGCGCGCTAAGCCCCCGCCGAACATACCGTACATTCTGATGAACAAAACAATCGCGGCATTCACAAAAATAATCGCATCCTTCCTCCTTATCGCCTTTGTATGGATGGTGTTTTTACTGAAATATGGGGATAGCGTCAATTCTTCTTTGTGGGGATATTACCTGCTGCTTTGTCCGCTCGCTTTCTATCTGTTCTTCTTCGCTTCTTTTTTCCAACTCAAACGAACCATCGAAAAGCCCTCGGCGGAGAAAACAATGTTCCGTTGGATTTGCATCTTCTTCCTTGTTCTTGCATTCTCGGATGGTCTTGGCGCCGGCCTGAACCGCCGGCTCTATCAGCAAAAAATCGATCGGGACGAGCGCTACAATCTGTACATTCACAACTGGATCCAAAAACGCCGCTTCCAAATCCCTCCGACCAGCGGCGACACCGAGCCGGGCCCCTTTATGCCGTTTGTGCATGGAACGATTCTCGATTCCGATGTGACCGCCGATCGCTGGGGATTTCGCCGCGAGACGCCCGATCCCTATCCTGATTTATCCCTGAATGAAACCTTGAACGTCCTCTGCCTGGGAGGATCAGTCATGTTCGGCATGACGACCGGCAAGGGCGACCTGCCTTCCCCCGACATGCTGCAGTCCATTTTGAAGGAAGAAATCAATCGGCCTGTACGCGTGTTTAACGCCGCCTTCCCCGGCGCTCACGCCGGATCGATCACCTCCCCCGAACAGACGGCCTACTGGCGAATCCATCCTCAAATTCTCTTCTTTTATGAAGCCGTCAACTGGCTTGCGCCGGAGCAGAAATCATTCCTGCAAAACCGCAACAGTCTCTTGATGACCGTGCTCCGCAATCGGCAGGCGCGCCGTAAGAGCATCGAAGCCGCGCAAAAATACAAACCTCTGGCATATGGAAAGAAACTGGAGCAATTCATCGATCAGTGTCAAGAAAACGATCCTGACGCCGTCCCCGTTCTGATGACCTTTTCTCTTCCCTTCTCCGAGAACGATTCTCCGGAAGAATTATCCTATTGGGATCTCATGCAGAACGGCCAGGGATGCGCCAAAGCCGCCGCCATTCTGGTTCGGAAGCATAACCAGAAAACGATTGAAACAGCCCGGAAAAGAGGAATCCGATGGATCGATACGCGGCCCCTGTTGAAAAACAAGCCGAAGTACTTCATCGACAGCTGCCATTTGACGCAGGAAGGATGCCAGGTTCTAGCTCAATTGATGGCGAACTGCGTCCTGGACGTCCTGCACGAAAACACGGCACTCTCGAAAGATTAATCATCCCCGCCGAGTTCACGGATTTTGATGTCTTTATAACGAATCTTCAATTGATCGCCGGTATGAATCTGCAGAGCGATGAGCCCCGCTTCTCCGACGCATCTCGACCGGTGCGCTTCGTCGTTCAATAATCCCGCCCCGTCAAAATCCGTAACGAGAACGCCGTTCAGACGAGTTTGAACTTTGAATCCTTCGACGCGGATTTCCAAATCATTCCATGCCGGAGCATCGCCGTGATAATGGAAGATCAAGCCGGGATCGGCCATGGATTCGTTCACCCATTCACCCTTGGGCAGATCGGGGAAAATCCAGCGTTGATTGCCCCGCGTTTCGTCCCACATCATCCCCGTCCTCCAGGGGCCGGGAGGGTTGATGTCGATTTGAGGGCCGTTCAGCCATCCTTCTTCTTGATCGTAGCGGCTGCGAACTTGAACGCCGCTGTTGCCCGGACTGTCGCGAAACGCCTGGAAGCGCAGCCGCAGAATAAAATCCCGATATTCACGATTGGTAGTCAGCCAGACGTAATCGTGCCCTGTATGCCCGATCGAATCCGCCAAAATAGCGCCGTCCTCCACTCTCCAAAAATCCTTCCCCCGATCTTCCGGTTTGCATTGAACGGTCCATCCGGTCAGATCGCGTCCATTGAACAAGGATTGCCAATCCGGATCAGTCGAGTGAAGAAGGATCTTTTTCAGGGGATTCATCGACGGATTTCCATGGAGATAGACGCGCCGGCGCAGTTCATTGCGATAGAGATGCAATACAACCGAATTTTCCGTGATGCGAGCGTTCCCCCATTCCTTCCACTGCAGAAAATTGGCCCAATCCCAGCTGATATAACAAAAAGCCTTCACGTTGGGATGCCTGCCAATAAATTGAAAATAGGGCGCGAACCACGAATCCCAACTTGTTTGCCCTTCCAAAACGCCGACGCCGCGCGGAGTGGATTCGCCGATCATCACGGGAAATCCCCGCCGTTCGGCTTCCTGAACAAAGTCTATCGCATCGGACATTTCGAAATGAGACGGGCTGAATAGATCGATTCCCCACCAATCGACGAAGTCGTCGCCGGGATAATAAGCGGAATATTGATCGACGCCGCTGGAAGGATGATAACACCAAACCGACGCGACATTCTCCAATCCATGCCGCCGGAAGGCGTAGACGATGCGCCGCCAGGCCGCCTTATAAGCCTCCGGTTGATACCCGTTCCACGCCCCGTTAAATTCGTAGCCGATGCGTACAAACGCCGGCCGGTTCAACTTTTTTAATCCCAGACAGAAAGAGTCGATGTCGCCGTCATGCCTCCCGGCGGCGACATCCTGCTCATAATGATCCGTTGGAGAGCCGTCCCTTGTCATGGAGAGGCCGATTTGAGGAATCAGCCCGGCTTCATACGGCGACAAGCGCGATTCAAGCCGCGCAAAGAACTCGTTCGCATCCCGCTTCAAATTGAAATACGTCATATAGAGAAGAGGCTTGCACGCGCCGACTGCTTCATAATATTTTCGAAATTCTCCATCGCTTTGTCCTGCGCCGTGCAGAATGCCGCCCTGCATCGGCTCCAGGCGCTTCCCATAATTTCCCCGAGACGCCCACTCTACTCCCTCATTCGCGGGAGAATGGGTGATTGACGGCGATTCGTCTTGAATCGTCCGGCTTGAACATCCCGAATAGATTGCGAGCAAAACCGCCGCGAGCATGACAGAGAGAGAAAAACGCTTCATAAATCTATATTCCTCAGATCATTTGATTGGAAAACCGTCGAGTCGATTGTAACAAAGTGAAATCTATTGTAGAGTGTTTTTTGTCAATCCAACATGAAAAACTTCCGACATTCCAAGGAATGCTTCAGCGATGCAATGCTCTGATTTTATAATTATATAGGTCTTGCGCTTGAAAAAAGCGCAGAAATGCCCTATGAATGTTCCAATCTACATCGTTGATTTCAATACTATTTCCTATACAAATCAGGAGGCTTTATACAATGAGAATCGTCATTCATGAAAACTACGGATCGATGAGTCAATGGATTGCCCATTACGTAGCGCAAAAAATCAAGTCGTACAACCCTACGCCCGATAATCCTTTCGTCTTAGGATTGCCGACCGGCTCATCTCCGATAGGAACCTATCAGGAGTTGATCAATATTCACACCGAAGGCAAATTATCTTTCAAGAATGTCATCACCTTCAATATGGATGAGTATGTGAACCTGCCCGAAGATCACCCGGAAAGCTATCACTATTTCATGTGGCATCATCTGTTCTCGCATATCGACATCCCCAAAGAAAATGTCAACATCCTGAACGGCAACGCCCCCGACCTTGAAAAGGAATGCCGCGAATATGAAGAAAAGATCGTTCAAGCGGGCGGCATCCATCTGTTTTTAGGCGGAATCGGTCCGGATGGACACATCGCCTTCAACGAGCCGGGCTCTTCTCTTCAATCGCGCACTCGCATAAAAACATTAACCTACGATACCATTCTGGCCAATTCACGATTCTTCGACAATGACGTCAGCAAAGTGCCCAAAAAAGCCCTGACCGTCGGCGTCGGCACCGTCATGGATTCCGACGAAGTGATCATCATTGTGAACGGGTACAAGAAAGCCCGCGCTCTTCAAAAAGTCGTCGAAGAGGGCGTCAACCACATGTGGACGGTTTCCGCTCTGCAGATGCACGAACGCGGCATCATTGTATGCGACGAAGAAGCGACCATGGACTTGAAGGTCGGCACAGTCAAATATTTCAAGGACATCGAACAGAGCAGCCTTCAACTTCCTCCTCTGTGATTAAGAAGAGGCTGCGGCGGGACGCGCGATTTCAACCCGCTGTACTGCCATGACATGGCTCATCGAGGGTATACTATCAAAAATCAAACGGAAAAGAGGTAACGTCCATGTCGAATTCATTAAAACGAAGAACTTTCCTCAGCGCCGGCGCGGCTGGAGCGCTGGCCATGAATGCGAGCGCCGTTTCGAAGGCGTCCGACGCCAAACCTCAGAAAGGGAGGAAGAAAGATCCCTCCTGCAAAATCGGCTTGATTCTCTATACCATCCGCGATTTTCTCAAGACGGAGGATGACATCGCCCGATCGTTGGAAAAAGTGAAAAAGATCGGATACGATTGCGTGGAAATCACTAGCTGCGAAGCCGTCTCTCCCTCCCGGCTGGCTCAACTGCTGAAAGACAACGGCCTGCAGGCGGTCTCCGCCCATACCAGTTGGGAAGACGCCTCCAACAATCCGCAGAAAATCATCGACGCCAACAAAGCCTACGGAAACAGCCATGTGGTCGTCAGTTACATGCCCGATCCTCTTCAGAATGAAGAAGGCTTTCCGGCTTTCGCCAAAGGCTTGAGCGAAGCGGGCGCCAAATTCGCCGAAGCGGGCATGACCTTCGGATACCATAATCACAGCTTCGAATTCACCAAATATTCGGGGAAGACCGGTCAGGAAATCCTGATCACGCAAAGCGATCCTCGCTATTTGGCCTTCGAAATTGACGCGTATTGGGTGCAGTACGGCGGCGGCGATCCGGCCGCCTGGATTCATATGCTCGCCGGGCGCGTCCCCACCGTTCACATGAAAGACATGGTTTCCCTGGGTAAAAATCCCATCTACGCCGAAGTGGGCGAAGGAAATATGAACTGGCTGAACATCGTCAAAGCCTGCCGGAGTTCGGGCGTAAATTATTGCATCGTCGAACAGGACGTTTGCCAGCGCGATCCTTTCGAAAGCATTGCGCTCAGCATCAAAAACATGAAGTTCTGGGGCTTGAGTTAAGTCGGAAACCCGATACATTCGGAATCCGGGAAGGCAGTGGCTTTCAAGACGAAGCCATTGCCTTTCCTTTTTCTCAAAGTACCTTTCTCAAGGTATATTTTTATTTTCATTCTTTTGATTGGAAAGGTTCAAAGAGGAGTACAATGAAAGCGGCTATATTCGATATGGACGGCGTTTTGGTGGACAGCGAGCCTATTCATCAGCGCACTGAATTAGACGCTCTGGCCGCCTTCGGCCTCCAGTTGGAAACCCGCGATCTCAAACCCTACGCTGGAACGACGCGGGAATCGTTTCAAAACGGCATCGCCCTGCAGTACAATTTTCATCCGGATTGGGAATCTCTCTTTCATCACAAAGACCAGCGTTTTTATGAAATGATGGAAGAAGTGCAATCCATGCCGGGCGTATTGAATTTCATCCGGGATTTGCAAAAATCAAACATCAAATTGGCTCTGGCGACCAGTGGCCAAAAACGCAGCATGGAATTCGTTCTGAATAAATTTTCTTTGAACGAATCTTTCAGCGCGCTTGTCTGCGCAAACGACGTCACTCACGGCAAACCCCACCCTGAAGCCTTTCTCATCGCGGCGGATCGATTGAACATCCCGCCCTGCGACTGCGTCGTCTTCGAAGATTCGGTCAACGGCGTGAAAGCCGCCAAGGCGGCGGGAATGTATGCCATTGGAATCGCGGCCACTTTTCCCAAAGAAGCCCTTCATGAGGCGGACCGCATTATAGAAAGCTTCCATCAAATCAATGCGGACGAAATTGCCGCGCTGGCGTCGTCGTAAATCCACTGTTCTCTTTTCTCCTCCTTCCCGGATTTTTTCCAATGAATCGGCGTTGAGAATTTCTCTGCACAAGTCAGGCAGCCATGTTTTCTCTCGATGGATCTGTGATACGATTAAGTGATTCGATTTGCATTCTATGACGAAACATGAGGAACATAGATCATGAACAAGCCTGAAAACGATTCATCGAAAATATCGCGCCGGTCATTCGGAGCCATGATGGGCTCCAGCGCTAGCGGCATACTGCTTCATTCTCAAACCGCCTTCCCGGACGAGGAAGAACTGAAAGTAAAAACATTTCCCAAAAAACCGGCTTTCATCCGGGGAGCGTTCACCTATCCGCCCACCAAACAGCTCGACGAAGAAGGGTATTACAGTTGGCCGGGATCGTCCTTCAACGCGGAAGGCCGCCAGGAGCAATACATGCGCGAAATCCGCGCCATCGAAAAAGAGCGGGGAATGCGCATCGAAATGGACGCCATTCCTCTCGACAAGGCGGAAAGCGTCGACCGATTCATCCAGGATATAAAACAGAGTCGGCCGGATGGCTTGTTCTTGATCCCTTTCAAAAAGAGCCATTTCGAGAATGTCGTCAAAATCATCGACGAAGTCCAAATTCCCACCATTGTTCTTGCCTCCTTAGGCATCATTCTCAACGCCCACATCCAGCGATTGCACAACAAACCCGGCGTGTACTTAATCAATTCTCTGGATAACCTCGAAGCGGCTTCCTGCGGCTTGAACATGATCCGCACCGCCTGCTGGATGCGGGACAGCCGCATCGCCAATATTACGGGAACTGACTCCAACGAAATATCCGTGCCTGCTCTTCAAACGAAAGTGCGCAACGTTCCATCTCAGCGCTTCTACGATCTCTACCAGCAAATGACTCTTACACCTCGAGTCAAATCGCTGGCGCAATCTTATTTGAAAAATTCCATCCGCATGGAGGAGCCGGCGGAAAATGACGTCTATGACGCGGCGAAGACGTATTTCGTTCTGAAGCAGATCATCGAAGAGACGCAGGCCGACGCTATGATGATGAACTGCCTTCCCGGATTGAAGCGCCCTCACCAGCATGTGCCGCCCTGCATGGGCTTCATGAACCTTCGCGACGAAGGGATTCCCGCCGGATGCGAATCGGATCTGGATGCGACTTTGAGCATGATGCTCATCCAACAGTTGTTCAACAAACCCGCGTTTCAGCACAACCCTTCCATGGACACCGAAAAGAACCATTATTTCGCCGCGCATTGCACATCCGCCTCGAAGATGAACGGCCCCGGCGGCCGCGCCGAGCCTTACATTCTACGCAGCCATGCCGAAGCCGGCTGGGGATGCGTTCCCCGCGTTCTCTTCCCCGCCGGACAGGATGTTACTTTCATCAAATACCTGTCGCGAGAGAATCCGCCCCAGATTTTAGTATACAGCGGCCATATCGTCGGATGCCCGAACAATCCCCCAACCGGCGGCTGCAGGACGAATGTGGAACTCGAACTGGACGATATGGATGACGTCTGTAATGTAAAAGGCCACCATTTATGCTTATTCTACGGACAACACAAAAAGGATGTCGAGTCGTTCTGCCGGCTCTACAATTTCCAAGCCGTATCCTAAGATCTGGAGTTTTTTTATGAAATCGATGGCATTCACAGTAGGATTCGTTATCTTCCTGGCGCCGGTTTGTTTTGTGGACGACGAGGATATTCAAATTGAGCGCGTCTTCGGCCCGGAGCATCCTGGAATCTACAAACATCCCGCCTCCATCACCGAATTAGACAACGGCGACTTGTACATCGCTTATTACGGCGGCTCCGGCGAATACGCCGTCGATACCGCCGTTTATGGATCGCGTTTAAAAGCCGGTGAAACAACATGGTCTTTTCCCCGAGTGATCGCCGACACGCCTGACCGCTCGGAAGGCAATCCGGTCGTCTGGCAGGCCCCGGACGGTCTTGTTTGGCTGTTTTATGTCAATCGATACGGCGACACCTGGTCGACGTCTCGGGTGAAAGCCAAAATTTCCAAAGACGGCGCGCAAACCTGGTCCGATTCATTCTTGTTGACCTTCGAAGAAGGTACCATGGTTCGCGGCCAGCCGATCGTGTTGAACAACGCCGACTATCTTCTTCCTCTTTATCTCGAAAAAGGCGCGGATACGGAGCGCACCGATCCCGCCACTTCGTCCTTTTTTCTCCGCTATAATCCTCAAGACAAAACCTGGAAGCCGACAAATCTGATTCATTCCCCTATGGGCAACCTGCAAGCGCAGGCGGCTCAAATCACCGGCGACTACCTTGTATGCTACATCCGCCGGGGAGGCGATTACGAACCCACGAACGACGGCTATCTGCTTCGCGCCGAATCTCGAGACGGAGGATATACATGGAGCGACGCCGTGCAAACCTCATTTCCGAATCCGAATGCCGCCGTCGATTTCATCAAACTGCAAAACGGCCATCTTCTTCTCGTTTACAATGACAGCATGAACGAACGGACTCCCCTAACGGCGGCCGTCTCGACGGATCATGACAAAACCTATCCCTACCGGCGCAATATCGCCGAAGGAGACAACACCTTTGCTTATCCTTACGCAATTCAAACCCGCGACGGCAAAATCCATGTCGTCTATACCACTGAAAACCGAACCGTCATCATGCACGCCGCCTTTGACGAAAAAGCCGTTTTGCGCGTTTCATCAAAGTGAAAATCCGACTTTTTGAAACTGAAACGTCTCATTCCATTTCCATCGCCTGATGTTTTTTCCGATTCATGCTACGATGATGCGGCGTGTCTTGCTGCGCCGATTCGTAAATTATCCTTGATGGAGAGAAGAGAAATATGTACGTTGTATGCGTGACGATTCATGTCAAATCGGAGCATGTCGATCCTTTCATACAAGCCACTTTGGAAAACGCCCGCCAGACTCGCAAAGAGCCGGGAAACATTCGCTTTGACGTGCTGCAGGCGGAGGATGACTTCACTCGCTTCTTCCTCTATGAATGCTATAAAATGCCCAGCGACTTCACCGCGCATCAACAAACGGAGCATTATCTAACCTGGCGGGAAACTGTGCAGGACTGGATGGCGGAAAAACGAATCGGCGTCAAACACAACAGCATTTTCCCCGACGATCAAAGCGAGTAGATCCTCTTCACAGATGCAATTCGGCGGGCGCAAGGAGCCGGGCGCACAAGAGGCCGGGTGCAAGGGGCAACGAATATCAAGGGGCGGAGAATATTTTGAGAGGCTGATTTCAAAGTGGTGCACAGCCCCTCTTCGCCTGAAAGAGCAGGTTATTTCGGCGCTTCGATATATCCATAATAGCGCCCCATCCAGTAGGGAGTCAGCCAAAAGACGCCGCTGCTTTCCAGACGTCCTTCAGGATCGCTGAAATCGCCGGATATAACATCCCAGGGATTTTTATCCCAGCGCATCACCCCGCGCTCGCTGGGGGGAAGCATGCGGCTGGTTTGAAGCGGCTCCAACATCGGATGACGCACCAGGCGGATGTCTTCGCGACGCGAATTGTCGATTCGCCACTGCGTCAAATCCAGCGGTTGATCGCGTAGAAACGCGGCGCTTTCATCCAAATGGAAATTGTTCCCGCCCAAGCATCCAAACATAAAGTTAAAGAATGGATTTTGATCGTTCTCGACGGTTCGATAAACCCAGGTCAGCGCTTCCCGATAAATAGCAAGCAGCTCGGGATCGTCTTCATACAACAGCAATGCGGGAGCGGCGAACATGAACAACTCATCGTCGATATGAGTGCGATCGGCGCGACCGTAACTTTTGGGACGGCGCGCATTCTGGGCGTATCCATGCTGCTCGATCAATTTTTTGTATTCATTCTGATATGTTTCGTCGCCGGTGATATGATGCGCCGCTTTTAAGAAGGAAAGAATTTCAAATGAATTGATAGGCTTTTCGACGCGCCAATTGGGATCGTGATTCAATTTTTCGGGCGACCATACGCCCCAACGGGTGTGTTTTCCGTCAATATCTCGAAGCACATATCCACCGCCGATAATTGAATCCATGATCTTCGCGACGAGGCGGCGCACACGCTCTTTTCGCTCCGCATCGGCCGCTAGATCATAATAAAAAAGATAGGCGAACATATGGCCTGTAATTTCATCGGAACTTGTATCGCCTTTCCAAAGCCATTTTTGATCGGATGACGAGCGCCAGCGTTCTTCAACCGGTTTGTAGCGAGGATCGCGCACCTGCATTTCCGCCTTTTGCTGCGGCGTGTAGGTTCGATTCGGATCGGCCATCTCCGTCCAGTTGCTGGGAATCATGGTTCTCGCCAAGAATCCGTCCGTATCGGTGATGGTTTGCAGCATTTCCAGCGCCTCAAACGCCCGGTCGGCGTTCGCTTTGGCCTGGGGATCCTGAGTGACGGCATAACGAAAGCATTCCATCACCATATAAAAACCGGTATAGCTGCCGTCATTGTCGTCATCCCGCACTTTATAAAAATTTTTGTTGGAAGGATCGGGAAAAAAACATTTTTCGACAAACCACGGCTCCCGGACATGGCGCTTGAGACAGATCTCCAGATAATGATCCGCCTTGTCTTTGAGCGTCATCATGCGGGTTTTGATCGCGCTGACTCCATTCGCCGTCGCGATCCAGGCCCCGCCGTTTGAATCGAAAGCGATATCGCGCACATCGTCGCTGAGCAGCCAGCGCCGGCTATGGCGCAGAGACCAGGATTCTCCGTCATAACGCGCTGCGCCCAGGCCGGTTCCAACCCACAATCGTCCATCCGGCGCAAAGGCCAATGTGCGGACGTCATAGTAAGGCAATCCATCGTCGCTGGTTACAGTATCAACGCGTACGCCGTTCTCGTAGACATCGATCCCGCCTAATTCTCCAAGCCACAGGCGGCCGTCCGGCGCAAAAGCCGCCGCATTGACTTCCGATGAATACAATTCGTCATCTTGATAATAATATCGGCTTCCATAAGACGCGACATGATGCAAACCCATCCCCGCGGCTACCCAGAAACTCCCATCCTTGTCGATGGCGATGTCGTTGACGTCTCCCGACCAGGTCCGCGGAACACTCCGCCATTCATTGTTCAGGTAAATCCATGAATCGTCAGGTCCCAAAGCGATGATGCGCTCTCCATCCCCCGCGAGGCAGGATATCGCTCCATGTATTTCCCGGATTTTCTCGCAGTGATCATCTGCAATCCGGTAAAGGCCGTCCCACGAGCCAACCCAGACGCCGTCTGCGCCGTCAATATACAGATCATACATCGGACCTTTGGGAGCATTCTCAGGTGAAATCCATTTCCCGTTTTCCAGAATATAAAGTCCGTCTTTCGTCGCGGCGAATACGCGATTTTCCAAATCCACAGCGACGGCGCGCACATCATTGCCATCCCTCGATTCCAGCGGATGCGGTTCGTGACGCTCCTGCATAAAAGGAGCGTCTTGAATCGGAGCGGCCGCATACAAACATGATATTGGAACCGTTACAAAAAGGACGGCAAAGAGAATTCGCTTCATGAGAAAAACCTCTTTGGCTACAGCGAGAGAATATATTCGGCCAAATCGTGAATTTCCTGCGGAGTCAGGTTGGATGTTTTACCGTGCGCGTCGTTGGGATTATATTTTGTGAATACTTCTTCGATGGTCAGTGCGCGACCGTCGTGCAGATAAGGCGCCGTCCGCCAGAGTTCCACCAATGTCGGCGTGTCGAATTTTTGATTCGCGCCGCCGGACTGATCGCCGCTCACATCGTAACTCTTCAAATTCGTATACAGAGGCGCCGGATGGCAGGAACTGCAATTGGACTTCTGAAATATATCCCTGCCGCGCAGGGCGGCTTGACTGAATCCCCCTTGAACCAGATAGGGGCTCGGAGCCGGCTTGAGCGAGCGCAAGTACTCATCGATCGCTTCCGCATCCTCTTCCGGGCATACAGCGAATTGAATATAGCGGATGCCGGACCGCACGGCCGCTTCAGCGCTGTCTCGCACTCCGGTAATCATGGAGGGAGGCGTTTCATGCGCCAACAGCAAACTTTTAGCGTTTTTGGGATTCCCGATTCCATCATTGAGCAGATCCCAATTCAATCCATCCGCCCGGGCGTCAGGGTGGCAGCTGGAGCAGCTTTGCCATTTTTGAAAGCAAAGACATGCGTCATGAAACAACATCTCGCCGCGGCGTATTTTGGACATGGGAGAACGGGAAGGCCGCAGCGCAATGGAGCGCGCTCTGGAATACTCGCCGGGAGGGATATCCATCACGCCAATCGAATCACTGAAATACTCGGCCAAATAAGCCTTATCATCGATTAAGGCGACGCCTCGAGGCCCCTTGCCTTGTAAAGGAATTCTTTTCCGGAGTCCCGTCATAAATGAAAGGTCATTGGCAGGATTCACATCGGAATACCCGGTCTTTTTCGCCTCTTCGCTGCGATCGACTTTGGCTAATTTCTCATGAAGCCCGGCTCGATCGATGACCTGCAGTTCATGCGCGCCGGCGATCGTAACGCATAAATAGCGGCCATCCTCCGTACAACGCACGCTCCATGGATTGGCGGCGCCCGAATCGACGCTGTCGAGAAGAACCGCGGCGTAATGCGTCTGGCTCTCCACATCGATGATGCTCAACGCATTGGTATTGATCCACCCCCGCTCCAATTGAGTCGTCGGCAGTTGATAGCGAGCCAGCACATGAGGAACATAGGCATAGCGCCCATCCGGAGAAAGACAAATATCCTTCAGATCCACGCTGCCATTGGGAAAGCGAATATTGTTGACGACGCGCTGCTCGCGGACGTCGATGACGGACGCCTGAGCGGCCGCATAGTCCTCATTGGCGCGCATATTGTGAAGGTGATTGACTACAAACAAATAATGTTCGTCCTGACTCAGAACCGCGGCGACCGGCTCCCGCACAACGGCGATTCGCGCCGTCTCCCTCCCGCTTTGCAGGCAGCAAATCGACACATCATTCGTAAATCGATTGCATACATACAACGTCTTCCCGTCTTTGCTGACCGCTATAGCGCAGGGAGAATGACCAACCCAGATCGACTGTACAATTTTTCGGGAAGGAAGATCGATGACATAGACTTTGCCGGTTGGAGAGTCGCCGGCAACGTACAATTGCGTCTCATCGGGAGACAACGCCAAGCCGGACGGCCGATCCGGCAGTACGATTTCATAGAGAATTTGTTCGGTTTGGACGTCAAACGCCGCCATCTTTTTTGCCGAATATTCCGCCGCATAAATAATCCTGCCAGTCTTGTTGGCCTGCAGCATCGATGGCGACAAACAGGCGTCGTCCGCAGTTCCCGTTTGCGCTGTACAATCAATTCCCAAGCCTGCGATAAAAACAATCGATATAACCGTTAAAAAGAAGCGGCGGATTTCCATAAAGCGCACCTTATGACCAGTCTATATTCGAATCCCAGCATGAAAAGAAGATTTCGATTTTCTGTGATCTCATTGAATTTCAAAGACGACCACGGATTTCGGAGGCAAAACTGCTTTAATGCCATCCTTGTTGAACTCATAGTGGTGAAACGTTTCGGGCTTCACGGATTCCGGATCATCAAACGTGTTATGCGCCGTGATCGCGTCGGCGGTCAAAACGCGCGCCAGGACGCTCGAAGGATCCGCGCCTCGCAGCTCGCAATCAAGCTCCGCCGAATTATTCGGATCAAGATTGCAGAGGGAAATCAGAATGCTCCCCTCCCGGCTGCGGGAAGCGGAGGCGTTGAGCATGGGGATTTTTTCATTGCCGAACTGATAATCGCCGCATTGCAGATAAGCGGGAAGCAGCACAGCGTCCTGATGCCCCTTGAACATTTCGAAGACGTGATACGTCGGCGTCAGAAGCATTTTTTCGCCTTGCGTCAACACCATCGCTTGAAGAACATTGATGGTTTGCGCGATGTTCGCCATTTGTACGCGTTCGCAATGCCGGTTGAAAATATTGAAAGTCAGCCCCGCCACCAACGCGTCGCGCAGCGAATTCTGCTGATACAAAAATCCGGGATTCGTGCCCGGCTCGACGGCGTGCCAGGCGCCCCATTCATCCACGATCAATCCGACGCGCTTCTCCAGATCGTATTGATCCATGATGGCGCTGTGCGCGGCGAGAATCTCATCCATTTCCAACGCGCGCTGCAATTGGGCGAACCAATCTTCTTCCTCGAAGTCCGTGGCCGAGCGGCTTTTCTTTCCGGAGCCGCAATAATAGTGCAGGCTGAGGCCGTTCATGCGCCTGCCGGCTTTTTTCATCAACACTTCCGTCCAATCGAATCGGGTTCCATACGAACCGCAGGCGATTTTATACAAGCGGTTTCCGGAGAAGTTGCGCAGATAGGTCTGGTAGCGCTGATACAGATCGGCGTAATATTCGGGCGTCATGTTCCCGCCGCATCCCCAACTTTCGTTGCCGACGCCCCAGAACTTGACTTTCCACGGCTCTTTGCGGCCGTTCTGGCGGCGGAGATTCGCCATGGGAGAATCGCCGTCGAATGTGATGTATTCGACCCACTGCTGCATTTCCAGTACGGAGCCGCTGCCTACATTCCCGCAGATGTAAGGTTCTAAGCCCAGCATTTCGCAGAGATCGAGAAATTCATGCGTCCCGAAATGATTGTTTTCCGTGACCATGCCCCAATGGGTGTTGACCATGGGCGGGCGCTTCTCTTTGGGGCCGATGCCGTCCATCCAGTGATACTCATCGGCGAAACAGCCGCCCGGCCAGCGAAGAACAGGGATGTCCAGATCCTTCAACGCTTCGACGACATCGTTGCGAATGCCGCGCGTATTGGGGATGGGGCTGTCTTCTCCCACCCAGACTCCCCCGTAAATGCAGCCGCCCAGATGTTCGGCGAAATGGCCGTAAATGTTTTTGTTAATCGTTTCCGATCCAAGATCGGCGTCGACAACCAGTTTATTGGCGCTGAAAGAGGCGACGGGCGAAAAAACACATAGAAGCAAAATCACAAAAGCGGCGAGGAAGCCCTTCCCGTCTCTGCGATCGTATATGTCATGAAATTGGCTCATTATGTTGATCCTTTCGATTAGATTCTTTGAGTCCATCTTCCAGAAATAAGCGAATTAATCAAGCCTCAATTTGACGGTTCGACCAAGATGGCCGCATCGATGAATTGGCCGCCGTCGTCTTGATGGCAATGGACGGCGATGAGGTTTTCACCCTTTTTTAACGCGCCGCGCAGCTTTTCCGTGATGTCGAATCCCTCATAACCGTCATTCCAGCGCTTCCGATTCCAGATCAATTTTCCATTGATATAGACGGAAGTTTCATTGTCATAATGGATAGCGAGTTGAGCCGACTCAAAAGGAGCGCCGTCATAAACGAAAGTTCGCCGCAGCCAGATATCTTTCGTTTTCCAGGGAGTGCCGATGAATTGTTCCGATCCGCCCTTGTCGCCGAATCCGCCGCAGCCTTCCTTCCATGACGAATCGTCAAAATCCGATTGATGCCAATCATTCGCCGGCTTGTCGGTGTTGTATTTCCAGAGATTGGCTTTCATGCCGTCGGGGGCTGCGCCTAACAGCACGTTCATTTCGCTCTTCGATTTCTGTATTTGAAGAGGCGGATCGATTTCATAGGCGGCCCGGCGGGATTGAATGCCATGCAGTTTTTCCGCATCGAATTTGGCGGTGCGATCAAATTTGAAAATTCCATTCTTTTCCTGCTCGACGTCGGTTAACTGCGTGTAGCAATATCCGCAAAGATTCCGGTTATCCAACTGCGCATCAATAAGACCGGCGAATCGTTCATAAAATTCTTCGAGCGTTTTGGGACTGTTGCCGTATCCCCAGGATTTGCCGTCTTCGCTTTCAAACCAGCCGATGCCGCCGAATTCGCTGACAAAGAAAGGAATCCCTCTACTCGCCGATCCGCCGTATCGTTCGGGCAAGGAAACGCTCTGAAAATAATTCTCCCATTTGTCTTTGAAAGCCGCCGGATTCTGATTGTAGTCATGGGCGTCCATCACTTCGGGATCGGGAAGGCTATGGCTCCATCCGCTCGTATCGAGAACCGGCCGGGAGGGATCGAGCGCGCGCGTCAATCGTACGACGGTATTCTGCAGATCTCCGGCCGAACCTGGCGTTTCATTGAAGGGACACCAGCCGATAATCGACGGATGATTGCGATCGCGCCGGACAATCTCCACCCACTCGTCGATGATGGGTCGATTGACGACCGGATTGCTGTAATCCGCCCCGTAGCTCGGGTATTCGCCCCAAACAAGATACCCTAGTTTATCGGCCCAATACAGGAAGCGCGGTTCGAAGACTTTTTGATGAAGTCGAGCGCCGTTGAAGCCGGCGGCTTTGGATAATGCAATATCTCCCCGGAGAAATTCATCCGTAGGAGAGGTCCAAATCCCGTCGGGATTGAAGCCTTGATCAAGCACCAATCGTTGGAAGACGGGTTGATCGTTCAGCAGAATCGCGCCGCCCTCGATCGTCACCTTTCGAAGGCCGAAATAGCTGTTCAATTCGTCGACAACCTCATTTCCTTTTTTAAGCGAGAGATTGAGATCGTACAGGAAGGGATGATCGAGCGACCAAAGATTCTTCTGCGCCAGATCGACCACGAAATAATTGTTGCGCCACGAAGCGTCCGTCTCTGCGGCGCCAACGACTTTTCCATCGGCGCCGGCCGATGCATGCAATGTCAAACCGCGGCTTGGACCGTCAACTTCGGCTTGAAGAATAATGCGAGAATGATCCGGATCGGGCGTAATTTTGATGTCGCGAATAAAACTGGAGCCCACGCCCTCCAGCCAGACGGTCTGCCAGATTCCCGTCGTGCGCGTATAGAAGATGCCATGACTTTCTTCCCGAATGGATTGCTTCCCAAGAGGCTGCAAGCCGCCGGCCGAATCGTCAAAGGCATGGATGATAATAATATTGTTTCCCGGCTTAAGCGCCTTCGTTATATCGAACGAAAATGCGGCGTTGCCGCCTTGATGCCGGCCGATCAACTCTCCATTGATCCATACCCGCGTAATCCAATCGCATGCGCCGATATGCAGGCGGATGCGCTCCGCAGACCAATCTTGTGGGACCGTAAAGGATCGGCGATACCAGACATTTTTCATGAAGCCCGTGCGCTTGATGCCGGAGAGCCGGCTTTCGCGGCAGAATGGAACAACGATGGCTTCGGGCAGCGACTCCATCTTCAGAAAAGATTCATCGGCGTTATCCTGCGTTTCGGCAAACTCCCATACGCCGTTGAGATTGAGCCATTCAGAGCGCTGCATCTGAGGCATAGGATGTTCAGGACGAGGAATATCCGCCGTCGCCGCGATCGCCGACAAGCCCAGCATCAACAGGCAAGATAAAAAGGTTTTAATATTTCTGCCGAGATAAAATTTCATGTTATTCTCCAATCAAGCGTAAACGAGATAATTCAAAGAAAAACAACATTCTTCTTAAAGAATATCCCCATAGTATTGTTTCTATCATGTTCTATCAATACGTAAGGGTGCAAACTCGACTCAAATTTGTTGCAAGGCGGCCTTTAATGGCAAACGTAAATCGCTACTTTATTTGCCATTCTCTTTGGATTTCCTTCCAAAAAGAATCCTTCCATCTTGAATCCATATAAATCACTTTGGATCTATTGTAAATTAGATTCATGCCGTCTTTTGATTTCATGACGATCAAAACATCGAAAGGGAGAAAAGAATGTTTGAAATGATCGAATTTTTCGAAAAGAAGAGTATCAGAATTTACACGCTTCTATTGATTTTCCTGCTCTCCGTCCTGCCTGCATCTCAAACGTTCTCGCAAGCGAACGATATTTCCCTTTCGGATTCTTTCCCTCCAGAAAAATTGCAGCAAATCCTTATCCCTCAAAATGAATGGCGTCCCTTCCCCACAATCTCAGAGCGGAGCGCCTGGGAACAAATCCCGGCATCCTGTCAAAAAATGCTTTTGGATCAAGCGCAGGAATACGCTCAACTCGATATCCCCGCTCTCCCCGCCTCCGTTTATTTGCAATTCAAACGGAATGGAAACCGGAGCAATTACCAGGATATCTGGTATGAACGGCGCGAGCGGCTCCATACTCTCGTCATAGCGGAATGCATCGAAAATCAGGGCCGATTCCTCGATCCGATCGCCGACATGATCTGGGCGATCTGCGAAGAAACTTCCTGGACGTGGCCCGCCCATATCGGCCCTCAGAAGGCGGGAGTAGACCTACCCGACGCCGACGATCAGGTTGTGGCATTGTTTTCCGCCCAGACCGCCAACTCCATGACGCTGACCGCCTATCTGCTCGGCGACAAATTAGACGGCGCCTCTCCCTTGATCCGACCTCGCATCAAGAAGGAAATCGACCGGCGCATCCTGACGCCCTTTTTAGAGAAGCGATTCGGCTGGATGGGATATTCCGACCGAGCGAACAAGAGCCATCCCAACAACTGGAATCCATGGATATGCTCCAACGTCCTTCTCTCGGCGCTTCTTTCCGAAGACGATGAAGCGCGGAGAGTCCGGCTGGTTCACAAATCATTGGACTGCCTGGATAATTTTCTGACTTACTACCCGTCCGATGGAAGCTGCGACGAAGGGCCCAGTTATTGGGGCCGGGCGGGAGCAAGTTTGTTCGATGCTCTCGAACATCTTTACAGCGCGACCGGCAAGCGGTTCGATTACTATCAACATTCGCTGATTCAAGAAATCGCCCGCTTCATTTATCGCGCCCACATCGTCGGTGACTATTTCATTTGCCTGGGCGATTGCGATGCGCAATCGGGAATTCCCCATGAGTTGGTTTATCGATTCGGCGTTCGCATCGGCGATAAACGCCTGATGGATTTAGGCGCTTACGGCGTCACATACGCTTCCCTGCTAGACGAAACAGACCGCATCGGCGATCTCAATCGTTTTCTCCATTTATTATTCGATGGGAAAGATTTAACAAATTACAATCCAACCTCTCATCCCTATGTGCGCGATGTATGGTTGAGCAATCCCAACATGCAACTGATGGCTGCGAGAGATCGGGAAGAAAGCAAAGACGGCTTTTTTGCAGCGGCCTGGGGCGCGCACAACGCACAAAGCCATAACCATAACGATGTAGGAAATTTCATTCTGTTTGTTGACGGCAAGCCGATCCTCATCGATATCGGCCGCCCGACATATACGCGCCAAACCTTCAGCAGCCGGCGCTACGAGATTTGGGCCTTCCAATCAGGCTTTCATAATCTCCCCACAATCAACGGAGCGGATCAAAATGCCGGCCGGCGATACGCCGCCAGGCAGGTTTCTTATTCTCAGAACGATTCGTACGCTCAGATTGAAATGGACATCGCAGACGCTTATCCCGAAAAGACCGGCGTCGTCTCGTGGAATCGCACGATGCGCCTGCAGCGAGGCCGGCAATTTGAAGTCATCGATGAGTACACTCTTGAGAATCCATCAGCGGATCTAATCGAAAACTTGATCGCCGCCGGCACGGTCGAAGAAACAGCGCCGGGCAAACTCATCTTGCATGATCGAGAAAAAGAATTGCAAATCCAAATGGAATTTGATCCCCAAAAATTAGAGGCGGCAATCGAATCGATCGACTTGAAGGATGGGAAGCTCAAAAGAATATGGGGCGACACAATTTATCGAATCCGGTTGAAATCGATCGCTCCAAAAGCAAAAGACTCCCTCAGCTTGCGCTTTATAAGAGTCCATTAAAAAAACGACTTAATCGGAAATGGGAAAATCCCAATAAAGATCTATAAGCGTTTGGCGTACACGTAGTAAGCGCCGCGAGATTGATTCTCGTCATCGCTGAACCAGGTTTGCAGGAAGGTTTTGCCTGCTTTCAATTCCATTATAAAGATCGCCGCTTTATCGTATCGCTTTACTGGGATGGTTATATCAAGATCGGCGATCTTCAGACGCGCTTGTGTAACGCGGATCTCTTTCCCGGCGGGGTATTGAAAACCGCCGGGGACCGGCGAACTGGCCGGGATGGAAGAGTTGATGGGCATATCTTCTTCAATGGGCCAACGCCGCAGCTGAAATTCATATTTGCCGTCCCGGGCGATTTCGACCGCCCAGAATCCATTGCCGGTCATGCCCGACCGAATTTGCTGCTGATTCCAGGGAACGCTTTCACCATGCCAATCATGCGAAACGATGCAGGTGGGATTTTCATGATCGGAGCCGATGATGATTTCACAGTAATCATCGAAATCTTTGGAAACGCGCTCCCACCATTTTTCATATTCCTCGCGAAGCCATGCGACTACGTCCGGATGTTGAGCGGCAGCATCGTTTTTCTGGCCCGGATCGGAAGTCATGTCATAGAGTTCATCACGATTCACCAACCGCCACCGATCCGTCATCACGGCGCTTTTGCGCCATTTAACCGGGTGATCGACCCGCTGCGAATCCGTGACAAGAACGCGATTCGGCCAATCGAGGCCGGATTGACTCAGCAGAGCCTTCAAACTTGCGCCGTCGAAGACTGCATCAGCGGGAGGCCGGAGGCCGCACAAGTCGATCAATGTCGGCATCACGTCGATATGAGCGGTCAATCTCTCGATATCGCGCCCTCCCTGTAAATTCCCGTTGGGCCAGCGGATGAAAAAGGGAACGCGGTGGCCGCCGTCGTATTCGCTGCCCTTTGTTCCCCGCATGCCCGCGTTGAATCCTTGGCCGTTCCGAAAGCCCGCCGCCGTCCCGTTGTCGGTCATAAAGATGAAAATAGTGTCATCGCGAAGATCGAGTTGCTGCAGCGCCTTTTCCAAGCGAGCGATGTTATCGTCGATATTGGTGATCATGCCATAGAAATTGGCGTTGGGAACAGCGTCGTTTTCATCGTACAAGCGGCTGTATTGTCTGGAGACATTAAAAGGGCTATGCGGAGCGTTGGTCGCCAGATAACAGAAGAAGGGGCGATTTTTGTTTTGTTGGATGAATCGTATGGCGTTGTCAAACCACACGTCCGTACAATACCCCTCATATCGCTGCGGTTTTCCATTGTGATAATAAGCGTCGTCAAAATAGTTGTTTCCCCAGATGTCGGGCGCCTGCGTTACGCCGCCGCCGCCATGCCTGACGACTTCCTGAAATCCCCGGTCTTCCGGTCGGAAGGGATAATTATCGCCCAGATGCCATTTGCCGAAAAATCCGGTCGAATAGCCGTTCTCCAAAAATACATCCGCCAGCGTGATTTCATTATCCCGCAGCAGCGAACGCCCCATGATCGTATGCCATACGCCGGCGCTGTTGCAGTAACGCCCCGTCAGCAGCGCCGCCCGAGTCGGCGCGCAGGTCGGCCCGACATGGCAATTCGTCAACCGTACGCTTTCTCCATGCAAACGATCCATGTTCGGCGTTCGGATCAATGGATTGCCATGACACGCCAGATCGCCGTATCCCTGATCGTCGGTTATGATCAAAATGACATGAGGCCGCGTCTTCGACGCCGTCCGCATCGGGAAAACGGAATGGAGCGCCAATGCACCCAATCCCACACTCGACATTGTAAGCATCTCTCTACGAGACTTGGCCCCCATAATGAACTCCTTCCTGCGTCTATCCGGAAAATCTCTCGTGTTGCTGCAGGCGGCCATGCCGTCTGATGGATGACTAATAAGGCTTATTTCGACCGATATCGCCGAGAAATCCAATATTCGCATGAATGATGTCGCCCACGCTGATCAATCCATTCGAGGCATCGTAAGCCATGGTCGTATATAGGCGCGACGGCCATCGGATCGACCATCGATCCGGCCCGGCGCTTCTTGTCAGCCATATCGCCGTCGGGTCTTCATCGCCTCCCTGCAGTTTGTTCTGACGATCGTACTCCGTGTTTCTGTATTGATAAAGATCGAGAGGATGGAAGCGACCCGGCGCAGAGTCCAACTCGCGAGACAAAGCGTTCAAAAAAGGATCGTGAGCGGCGCTCATGCTTAAATACGAGACGGGCGTCGTCAACTGCCGCCAAATTCGATCGCCTTCATAATCGCTCACTCCCAGATCTCCCATTTCATTCGGACCGATCGGGTGTCTTCCATAATCAACCGCATACATGCCGATTGCGGTTTCATGGGATTTCAAATCGCCTTTGACGCGAGAAATCATCGCTCGAGTTCGAGCATTGATAAAATTGGGGACGGCGATCGCCGCGAGAATGCCGATGATCGCCACGACAATTAGCAGTTCGATCAGAGTAAATCCCCTTTTCATAATCCCGTCTCCTTTCAATGCAATGAATCCGAATGTATCGTAGAAGAAGCCTCTAGGGTCGTTGTCATCATGGCCCTGTTCCAGCCGTCTCGCCGCCGTAGCGAATCAAGTCGCCCGCGCTGTTTAAGCCATTGGATGGATTATAAATGATTCCCGTAACAGGTTTGTTGAATTTTCTCTCCAAAGGGATATGCATCGCCCGCGAAAAGGAATGATCCGGACCGGCGGAATTAATGGAAAAGCCATTTGGCATTTGCGAAACGGCCGCCCCGTTTGAACCGGCCCACCACGTTCCCCACTCTCCTCGATAATTGCCCCAAACATACGTGGAGAACTCAGCGCCGATATTCAGAACGCCCGCCTCGCCCATTTTCTCGGTATTGAAAGGATCATGCAATTGGAGACTGCTTAGATAGGAAACAGGCGTAGTCAATTCGGGAATCGCTCCCACATAACGAAGATTCGATTGTGGATATGGATAGGCGTTTTGGTCAATTTTGTAGTTTTCACAAGCGGTCGCCACCGCCCGTTGGTCGCTTTGCACTCGTGCGATTTTTGCCCGCACCTGCGCATTGAGAAAATTGGGAACGGCGATCGCCGCGAGAATGCCAATGATCGCCACGACAATCAACAATTCAATCAACGTAAAAGATCGTTTCTTCATTATATTCCAATCCATTGATTGTTCATTCCCCCTCAGCATCTCAGACATGCTCCATTTTTTTCACCCCATTCAGTATCGATAAAATCCTCATCCTCATTCTTGCACGGGCTGCATGGACTGACAAGAAAAAATTTAACTTCCAATATTAGTTGGATGTGATAAAATCATTCTCATGTAAAATCGATGAATTTTTTCGTATATTCACGGTGCGTTCATTTCAACGCCATTGTCATTTTATTTTGTTGTCGTCACGGCCGGCATTTCGATCTCAATATCTTGGATTATGATCGGCAAAAAATAGGGAAAACATCGATTCTTATAAACGGATTGCAGAATCAACGATGGAATCAATTGCGTCTTTTCTCATTCAAATGGATCTTTTCGCGGGTTTGGACGAAGCGACGATTCAACAAATCGCCTCCCAATTCAAAGTAATCCAATTTCAAGAAGAAGAAACAGTTTTCGCCGAAAAAGACGAAGGCGACGCCTTCTATATTGTGATCGACGGCGAACTTTCGATTCTTCAAGAAACCGGCCGCGGCCTGCGCGAACTTAAAAAAATCGGACGCCATGAAATTTTTGGAGAAATGGCCTTGATCTCGCAGGAAAGACGATCGGCGACCGTCCGGACGGTGACCGACGCCCGATGCCTGCGCATGTCGCGCTTAAATTTCAATGATTTGATCGAAACCGAACCCAAGTTCTCTCAACGTATGCTGACTTTCCTTACAAATCGGCTGCGGCATTCTGATGAATTGGCCAACAAAGAAATCTTGAACGCGCATCAAGCGCTCATTTTTTCTTTATCGAATTTAGTCGAATCTCGCGACAAATTGACCGGCGATCATCTCCACCGGGTTCGCGAGTATTGTTCGCTGCTGGCCTCCAATCTCGCACGGCATCCGAAATTCCAAACAATCATCACCCCTGTTTTTATCGAAAACATCTATATTGTTTCTCCCCTGCACGATATTGGCAAAGTAGCCATCCCGGACGGCATTTTACTCAAACCCGGCAAATTAACCCGCGACGAATTTGAAATCATCAAACAACATTCCATCATCGGAGGAGAATCAATCGCCCGCGTTCTCGAATTTTGCGACAACGAAACCTTCCGAATGGCTTTCAACATCGTTCGCCATCATCATGAACGGTACGACGGTCATGGGTATCCGGACGGATTGAAGGGCGAAGCGATTCCTGTCGAAGCGAGAATTGTATCCATCGCCGATTATTATGACGCCATCCTATCAAAACGGAGTTACAAACAGCCGTTTACCTATAAACAAGCCGAGGAAGAGATACGAAGCCAATCCGGAATTATTTTCGATCCGGTCATCGCAGAAGCAATGTTATCCTCTCTGGATGACTTTGAATCCATTCATCAAAAATACACGTAAAAACCCGCCCCATTCTCAGAAATGGTGTCGGACTCAAAGAAAAGCCGCCGGCGCAGAGAACTCTATCCGAATTTACAACCGCTTGTAAATGAATTTAGGGATATGATCTTTCTTTTTATTTAAGACGACCCCTAAAATGTTTCCATCCTGATTTTGCACTCGCTTTTTGAGGTTCTCTGCGACTTCCCATCGCGTCTTCTCCGCTTCCACGACAAGAATGACCCCATCGACTTTATAGCAAAGCGACAATCCATCCGAGGATAGAGAGGATGGAGGCGAATCGATCAAGACATAATCGAATACATCTCGCAGAGATTTCAATGCGTCGTCAAATTCCTTGGAATCGACGTAGGAAGGAATGGGCGTCGTGGATGAAATGCGGGTGATCGATAAAGAGGCTTCATCCGATTGGATGGGATTGTCTTCTCCCTCGTGCATTTTCCCAAGAAGAGAATTCAAATCGTTTTCGCAATGATAATTCTTATAACCCGCTTGAGTCAAATCCGATACAAGCATCAAGACTTTTTTTCCAAACCGCCCAAACATCAACTTGGCTAACTCCAAGACGATTGTCGAATTCCCTTCCCCTTTATTGGCGGCGATAAACTGAACGATTCGGCTGCTCTTATCGGGAAGCAGGGCGTTGATGTTCTGATACAGATCGATCATCTTTTGCTCCATAGGCGACAGCGCGCCCATCAATTGCGTCCGCCCCGTCTCCGCTTTGATATCCTGACTGCCGTCATTGGCCATTTCCAGCGCTTCGTAGATCTTGGTCATTTTTTCCCCTCTCACTTCTTATTTTTTTATTCTTATTTTTTTGATTTTACATTTAATGATTTTTACGAAAATTGGGAGTAGGAAACAGAATGGCGTCTCCCGCAAAGATTAAATCTGCATTCTCGATATTTTTGTTATGACTTTTGACCTGTTCGATAAGAGCGTTCCCGGTCGCTCCATAAATACTGTTGCAGAGAGACTGGAGAGTGTCCCTTTCCTTAACACGGACGATAATAGGAAATGTTTTTGGCCGCGATTGAATCAATTCTTGACTCGAGAACAATGGATGAGCCGCATCTCCAAGATTAGTAGTTGACGCCCGGCTGGCGGGAGAGAGATCTTCGCTCGCCGACAACTCCGGAGGAACCTCCCGTAGACTCGAAGCAAAAGATTCCTCATCCGGAGCAGGCGCCATGGTAAAAACGCTCCAATCCGACAACGGCATGCTTGCACTCGTTTCTTGGGGAGGCTCATGTCTTTCGTCATGAATCTCAGCTGCGATTAAAGATTCCATTGCATCCAATGGAGAGGACGATGCAGACGTCACACGGTCCAACGAGGCAATACGAGACGTTGAATTGGGTGAGTTTTGCACCGGCGCTCTTTCATCGGACGAATCACTTCCCGATGATTTTTCAGCGTCTTCTAAGCGTTTTTCACCCTTTGGTAAATGTTCATTCACAGCAAAAGGTAAATCCGTAGATTGACTTTCGTTGAACAGTGAAAGAGATGCAAAAATAGGATGCAAACGTTCGTCTCGCCCAAAGAAATAAGCCGCTCCTATCATCAAAAGACATGCGGCGGCCGGCGCCCAAACCCAACGACTCTTCACAAATCTATTCAGCGGCGATAATCGCCGATTGTTGATCCACGGTTTTTCAAAATCGCGGATGACTTCTTTAGCGATTTGGTTCGTCACGATCCGGCTCTGATACCCCATTGCAGCGGCCAGCGCATTGTCGCATAAAATATTGATGAGACGAGGGATGCCTTGGGCATGCTTTATAATCCGCCGCAGCGCCTTCTTTTCAAAAAATGTGAAGGCCTCAACATCGTTTGTCGACGCAGCAATCCGATGATCGATATAGGCTGCACTTTCTTTGGGCGTCAACGCATTCAAATAGGCGCGAACAGATATCCGCTGCTTAAACTGACGCAATTCATGTCTTCCCAGGATCTCGGCCAATTCAGGCTGACCAATAAGTAGTATTTGGAGCAATTTGGCGTTTCGCGTTTCGAGATTGGTCAACATGCGCAATTGCTCCAACGTTTCCACAGGCGTATTTTGCGCTTCATCAAGTATTAAAACAACTATTTTCCCCTTTTGATAATAATCAATCAAAACCTCGCTCAATTGGCGCGTCATCCAATAGACGTCATCCTGCTCAATAGAAACTTCCAACTCCTGAAAGATGGTCTGCAAGAGTTGTTGATACGTTAAATCGGCGTTGAAAATGTAAATGGGCGCCACTCGCTCAGGATCGCTCTGTTTCAGATAGGAGCGAACGATCGTAGTCTTCCCCGCCCCGACTTCTCCAATTAACGTAATAAACCCTTTCCGATATTCAATGCCGTATTTGACGGCGGCGAACGCCTCTCTATGGCTTGGACTCAGAAAAAGAAAATCTGTTTCCGGCGTAACATTGAACGGTTCTTTTTCTAATCCCAAATAGTTTGTATACATAATGCCCGGAACGTTTCTTGAGTTTTATTTTCCAAATATTCTTGCAAGATTTGATTCGATAAATTCAAAAACTAAAAGACTCAATACTTATCTGATAAATTATAATACATAACATGATGCCTCGAAACATTCAATCAAATTATCGGAATATAAATAGGCTTCCTTGATAAAAGAATTCATAAATCCCAAACGCACAACATTCAACTTTTTATACAAAAAACACTCTAAATACCTGATCGGCAGAAAGTTGCGATCATATTTTCTACATCTATAACCAATATCCTTTCGATCCAATTTTTTCAAATAAAATCATAAAAAAAGGATACAAGTTCTAGGAGTATATGGTATAATGTTTTAAAATATAGTATAATCGATTCTATTTATTTTTACACTATGTACTGATTTTACGCAGAAAACTCGCCCCAAAATAGCCCCGAAATCAGTATATGGCACATAAATATTACGATCATGTTTCTTTGTTGAAAAACGCGCATCATTCACTACATAAACAATTTTATTATTTAATATTGATATAAATACATAAAATTTGGAGGGTAATCTGACGATGTTTTCTAGAACCTGTTTTTTGTGTGTCTTTGTAATTTCATGTTTTATTAGCGCTGTCAGCGTCGGTTGGAATGAGGAAATGCACGAAGAATTGATAACCATAGCATTCCCCGGCGGCGACTCGCTTTACGGCGACGCAGAAATGACATTCCGATACATCCCGGCCGGTTCTTTTATGATGGGAAGCCATGGAACGGAAAAAGATCGAGAGGAAAATGAAGGCCCCCAGCACGAAGTTACGATCACAAAACCATTTTACATGGGAATTCATGAAGTGACTCAGAGGCAATGGGCCGCGATCATGAGCACCTATCCCTCCGAATCGACGCGCAAGGATTCATCCCAGAAAGGCTTATGGCGACAAAAATACTATTATCCGTCTTCCTCCGTTTCTAAAAACGATCCGGACTGCCCCGTCGAGAGCGTCTTCTGGAATGACTGCCAAGAGTTCATTAAACAATTAAACTCCCTGGGAAAAGGAACGTTTCGACTGCCCACCGAGGCCGAGTGGGAATATGCCTGCCGCGCGGGAACGACAACGCGCTTTTATTGGGGAGTGGATTTGGATTATAAGGACATTTCTCAATACGCATGGCATACAATCAAGAAGCCAAGCGGGAGAGAAATCGTCGAAAAGCCGCACCCCGTCGGCCAAAAAAAAGCGAATCCTTGGGGGCTCTATGACATGAGCGGAAACGTATGGGAATGGTGTTTGGATTTATACGCCCCCTATACAGAGGCGCCTCAGATGGATCCTCTCGTGACGCAGTCCGATGATCTCCGCCGCGTTATTCGCGGCGGAAGTTGGCGGCGATACGCCATGCGCTGCCGCTCGGCCCAGCGCAATGCGAGTCTGCCCAATCACAGCACAGATTTTATCGGTCTCCGCTTAATTAAAGAAATAGAAATCGAAGAAAAAGAAATTATTCCAGTGCCGAAAGATTCCGACCAGGATGGCGTCATTGACGATCGAGACAAATGCCCTAATACGCCGAAGGGAGCGAAAGTCGACGAAGATGGCTGCTGGATTTTAGAACCTATATATTTCGAATTGGATCGTTATGAGATTAAACCGGAATTTCATGCATTTTTAGATCATGTGGCGCATGTTTTAACGCTCAATCCAAACCTAAAAATGCAAATTAACGGCCACACTTGTTCTCTGGCCACGGAAAAATACAACTTGTCCCTCTCCGAAAATCGCGCCAAAGCAGTTTTGAATTACCTTCTCACGAAACATGCGCACAAGGAAAATCTTGAAACAAAATGGTGGGGTGAAAACATCCCCGCCGCACCCAATGATTCAGAGGAAAACATGAAGAAAAACCGCCGCGTGGAGTTGCAGGTTCTATCCAACGAAAATTAAGGAATAGGCGATGCGACTGCCTCCCTCCATTTTGGTGGGAGAATGGAATCTTATTGTAAGAGGATATCAACAAAAAAGTTTAATACAAATGCTATAAATATCAACGTTGAAATATGTTAGATCTATAAAAGAACACCTTTTAGGATCATGAATAAAAATATCGAAACGCGAATCCAAACCATTAGCCTGCTTCTTTTAACGGCTATCGCCATTACGGCGGCGTTGTTTTGGCTGCGCACCGTCTTTATTCCTTTCGTTCTCGCCGTTTTTATCAGCGCCTGTTTTAAGCCGATCATCGATTTTCAAATTCGCGTTCTTGGAGTGCGGCGAGGCATCGCCACATTTACAACCTTATTCATCAGCGCCATGATTTTATTCTATCTAATTGCTTTGTCGGCGACAACCATTACCACGATCTCGAATAACATCATTCTGTATCAGGATCAAATCGATGAAGCCGCTCGAAAAATTTACAAAGACTGGTCGTTAGAGAAATTCGGCGTGCAATACCCCAGCAATGAAAGCATGCCGATTAATTTCTCGTACTATCTGGGACAAACCATAAGCAGCATGATGGGGATTCTTTCCAATGGAATGCTGGTCGTGATTTTTGTCATGTTTATGATCGTCGGCAAACATTCCAGCGACTTTTCCGAAGCCCCCTTCGTGAAAGAAATTGAAAATCGCATCACCAAATACATTCTTACGCTGCTCTTCATCTCAGGCCTGACCGGTATTTTAGTGGGGACTTCTCTCTATTTTATTAAAGTCCCTTTTCCTCTGATGTTTGGAACGCTGACCTTCCTTTTGAATTTCATCCCCAATATCGGCTCGATCATCGCCATCATTCTTCCCCTGCCCATCGCATTCATGAGCCCCGATCTATCCGTGTTTTCGAAATTTCTGGTTTTGCTCATACCCGGCCTCATCCAATTTGTTTTAGGCAACATCGTTCAACCGAAACTCATGGGGCGATCCCTCGATATGCATCCCGTCACGGTAATGCTGGCCTTGATCTTTTTTGGCGTGATTTGGGGCGTGGTCGGCATGTTCATCGCGACGCCTTTGACGGCGATCCTGAAGATCGTCTTCGAGAAAGTCGAAATCACCAAACCGTTCGCCGATTTGATGTCCGGACGCATCGATACGATTGGCGCCCTGTTGGATGAACATAAAGAGAATTGAAAGAGTCGAATTCGATTGCATGCGATAATCGAGAACTTATCGAGCGGGTGAGGATTCTCGCGGCCTTTGCAGCCGGCCCTCCTGCCGGGCGCTCACGAAAAAATGAGGGCCGCACAGCGATGCGGCCCATTTTTGATCGATTCATATTCCTTTAAATATACACCTAATATCGTATTGGTTTATTCTTGATCCAAAAGAAGAATTTCCACTTTGCGAAATTCAGTGGGATGGCTTTCTGCTTGCAAGGAAATATATCCTTCCTGAATCATCTTCGGCGCTCCTGCATCGATGAGTTTCTGCGCATCTTTATCCTTTTCGTCCAACTGAGGCTTTTCGTATTCCATGACCAATTCCCCGTTGACATAATGTTTGATCGCGCCGTCGCCGTGCACTTCAAATTCGGCTGTAACCCATTGATCGCCATGATAGGTTTTAGAATTGGATGAAGTGCAGTGCTGCGTGATTAATTTGTCATTCATGATCACATTCGTACCTGGCGTGCACAAATTGGCGGTGTGACGCTCATCTTTTCCGTTGCCTCCCAGCAGTTGGCCTTCAATCGAAACGGGGAAATCTTGATTCACGCCCATGCTTTCAGGCGCCTGACAGTGAAGCATGACGCCGTTATTCCGGAAAGCCCAGCCGGGGCCGCCTTTGACCTGATCGCCGACAAAACGGTATTCGACGCGAATTCGATAGTGCGAAAATTTCTCCTTAAAAAAGATGTGTCCGTATTTGTTGTCGAAGTTTTCGTACTGATCGTAAGAAACTTTGAGAACGCCGTCCTCCACTCGAAATGTATTGTTGTAGTTTTCGCCCAGTTTATGCCCTGCGAATTTGGGAATCCATCCGTTCAGATTTTTTCCATTGAACAGACTGATCCATTCTTCTTTCTCTCCGTCGTTCTCAGAAGCGGCCGCCTCAGAAGCGAGCAACAGCGCGCAGCCGGCGATCAGGAGAGCAGATATCGATCCGATTAGAATGGTTTTGATTTTCATGATACATGGCTCCTTTTGAATATGTGTTCTAACATTCTAAGGATCAAAGAAATCCCTTTCAAGTCAATGCCTCGCATCTTTCCCATTTTATCGACGCCGGCATCGCGTTCTTGCCTATAGGATCGAGCAAATTTTATTCGAAGAGAATTGTCTTGATACAATCGCGTTCAGGCGATATTAGGAGTGGAGGAATAAGACGAAGGAATAAACTTCACGATGATTCTAGAAGGATCGGGCGGGCGCCTTTCGCGACATGGAGCGTTCAAGTCGGTGCAGATCAAATGATAAAGATTCAGCCGCCCGCGCCGAATTAGAAAGTCTTCTTGAGAGAATTGTGGATTTTCACCATACTGACTTGAATTTGTGTGGCGGCTTCAATCAATTTGTCGACAATCTGGGAATTGACGCCCTCGGATCGCAGCTTTTCGATGGAATCTTCCAATATGGTAAGAACGATCTTATTCCCTTCGTAAAGTTCGGTTAGAGAAAGCATCGAATTGCTCAGTAGTACCTGGGCGCCGTCCGATTGGCCGCTCCGCTCGGAAGCCATCCTGATTTCATCCAGCATATCGTCGATGACTCGATCGCGTAAAAATCGTTTTCTCAACATAAAATTCTCCAAGTGAAGGCCATTTTCCAAAAAAGATTGAAACGAATTGGTTAAATACATTTTCAATTACACTATAACTATTCTTTAATTTAGGATAAATGGCATTGCTTTACGTTACCCATAAATATCGTCCGAATCATTTCTGTCTTAAGGGAAATATCATTCAAAAAAGGGGAAAAAACGAGCATTTTGAATTGGCGGCGTCCATACCCGTCTGATGAGCATACCGAAGGGATAGTATGTGATAATGCTTATGTCTTGAATTTTTCTTCCTGGAACACGCAACTGCTTTTTTATGAGTCTATTATCGAACCTGTTGGGGGGGCGCCGAATCGCTCCTTGGGTTTATTTTAGGCGCATATTTTTACGCTTTGCTGATCCATTCTCCAATGGATGGCGTATTGAAACAATTCCGAAGCGTTTTTTAAGTTCAATTTATACCGCAGGTTGGAGCGATAATTCTCGACCGTCTTGGCGCTCAGGTTCAAGCAGTCCGCCATTTGAGAAGGCTTCAAGCCTTTGGAAATCAGATCGAGAATCTGCAGTTCCCGATTGGATAAGTTATCGATGGGAGATTCGCTTTTCTTATGGAAGAAAATTTCTTCGACCAATTTCTTCTCGATTTCTTCGCTGATGCATAAACCTCCGTTTTTCACGCTTCGGACGCCCCAGCGTATTTTTTCACAGGATGCCGTTTTGGAAATAAAACCGCTGGCCTGCGCTTGCAGTACGCGCTCCGCATAGATGCTTTCGTCCAGAAAAGTAAAAACAAGAATTCGAATCTCTTTATAGCTTGATTTGATTTGTTTTATGAAATCAATGCCGCTCGTGGCCCCCATGTCGATATCCATAATGATCATGTCCGGATGATGATTCTCGATCGCTTCAAATGCGCTATGATAGTTTTCTAGATCCGCGCAGACTCGAATATCGTTTTCCATCTCCAGCATTTCCCGCAGGCCAAACCGGATGATTGGATTGTTATCGATAATGAGAACAGACGTTTGCATGTCTTCTTCCTCCCTTTTTATCCTTCGATTGGCGCACAGCTGTTTTGATAGATCCGTTTGTACCAAGAGGTTTCACTTTCTTTTCTAAGCAGTTTCTATGCCAATGTACAACCTGCAGAAATTATTAGACTTACACTATTTATCCTTATAAAAGGAATTCTTGAATAATCAAAAATTGAAGAGTCAGAGATCAAAATAATTCTTAAAATTGTAATTAATTACTCAAGCAAGTAAAGTTTCTCTAATTTCTTGAACGCTTTTCTGGATTGGCCGTGAAACAGAGGATTCATGTATAATTCGCGAATGCGGCGAAGCGCATGTTGTTCTAGAGGCTTTCGCTGAATATTAGAATGGGGAAATCATGATGGGAAATCGGTTTTTCTTGAATCGCAGATTGTTTACGAAAAACGTCTTGGCGGCTGGAGGAGTTGCATCGAGTTTGATGCAGGCGGCGCATGCCGATTCGTTAGGCCCCGATCCCAATCGGGCAACCCACTCGGACTTGGGAACGCTCTATGAGGATCTGAAAAATCTGTCGGCGCAATGCGGCTATCCGCTATCGTTTCTGAATTGCGATTATGGAAGCGCGGCGGATTATCGTAAAACAGTGCAGGATAAAGTACAGGAACTCCTGCATTACAATCCTCCGCCCGTGGATCTCAATCCGGAAGTCATCGATCGGTGGGAGACGGATGCGTTTATCCGCGAAACCGTCCTGTTCAACACGACGCCCTGGTTCCGGATTCCCGCGTATGTTTTGATTCCTAAACAATATTCGGGAAAGCGCCCGGCCATTGTCGATTTGCACTGCCATGCGGGATATTTTTTATTCGGCAAAGAGAAAGTGATGCCTATGCCCCATCCGCATCCCGCGCTAGTGGAAATGAAGCAGCGCAATTACGACGGCCGGAGCACATCCGAACAGCTCGCCCGGAGAGGCTATGTAGTGATTTCCATCGACCGTTTTTATTTTGGCGAACGGCGAACGATTTTCGACGATATGAATTCGCTGGGGATGGATCTCGAAAACTATACCGTGGAGCAGGTGCGAAAGGCCAATCGCCGTGCGGGAGAAGGCGAAGCAACTTTGGCGAAATCTCTTTTTTGGGCGGGGACGACCTGGCAGGGAGTAGGATGCTGGGACGATATGAGAACCGTAGATTATCTCGCTTCTCGTTCTGAAGTCGATCCGGAGCGCATCGGATGCCTGGGCGTTTCAATGGGAGGCGATCGGACGAATTACCTGTGCGCGCTGGACGATCGGATTCAATGCGCCGTGTCCGTAGGATGGATGGCCGCGTTGCGTCCGTTGATCCAATCGCATGTCAATACACATTCGTTTTCTCATTTTCTGCCCGGTCTGACGCATTTTATGGATCTGCCCGACATGATCGGCGCCTTTGCTCCCAAAGCGCTGATGGTTCAGCAATGTTCGCAGGATCAATTGTATACGCTGGACAGCATGCGGGAGGCCTGCCGAAAAATCGAAAAAATCTATGCGAAGGCGGGCGCTTCGCAAAATTATGCATACAAATTCTATGATCACCCGCATCGCTTTTCGATCGATATGCAGGAGGATGCCTTCGCGTGGCTGGACCGTCATTTAACGGCATGATCTGCGTTGCTGCGTAATCCCGCCGCTCGATCCTCTCTTACCTGGAGGATCGAGCGGGCGTCTAAATCAAGTCAGTTGGCTTATCGCGGATCAGCGTCAGTTCCCTGCCCAATGAAGAATTTGCTTGTCCTCCAGCAGGCGAGTTTGCAGTTTATGGTAATCGACGTCCTGCACCGCAACGCCGTCGTCAATGGCGATGGATGCGGCCGTCGCCGCCGACTGCCCCAACACCATAAACACTGGCTCCATGCGAATCGATCCGAAGGCGATGTGCGAAGCGGAGACGCACACGGGGACGAGAAGATTCTCGCATTCTTCTTTTTTCGGGCGAATCGCCTGGTACGAAATCGGATAGGGCTTCGAAACTCCGACTTCGACGTTTCCTTCGTTGCGCACGATGCCGAAAGCCGCAAAACGCTGGCAGTTGTGAGAATCCATTCCGTACGCCGCGAGCCCCACTGGATCGGAGGCGATTTTCTCGCCTTCGCAGTGATGCTGAGTCATGACCAGATCCGAGATCATCCGGCGAGCTTCGCGAACATACAGCTGATGCGGCCAGCCGTCTGTATCCTGAAATTCATCCTTGCAGAGCCCCCATCGATTCACGGATTCGCGCACGTCTTCAGGTACGCGCGGATCGTTGCAAAGAAACCACATCATGCCCATTTGATAATCGATATGATCCTGGAAAATGCGTTCGCGGGTTTTGTAATCGCCATTGGGGTAGTCGTAATTCATGCCGATGTTGTCGCTGGAGAATCCCCCGTAATTATTCGTATCGGTTTTCCGGTTGGGCATAGGGGTGCTGAGATTAATGACGTCGAAAACGCCGGCTTTGATATAACGCAGCAGCAGTTCATAACGCAGGGCGTTATAATCTTCCGGTTGAGGAAAGGGGATTTTATTCTCGGGAGCGTCCGTCATACAGAGGCGGAAGTTATAGGCCTGAATGCGGTGATCGCCTTCGCCGTTCTTTCCCGGATCGTCTCCATGTACGCCGGGCAGCAGTCCGCTGGAGGGATCGCCCAGTACGACATAGGGGCTGATGGGGCGATTGAAGTTATGATTGGCGGCGTTTCGATGCGTCGATCCCCGTTTTGTGCGGTAAAAAAGATTAAACTGAACGCCGTTCAGCGTTTCTCCATAAGTCGCATTGCTTTCTCTTCCAACATGGAAGGAAACGCCGGCCTTCGCCATCAGGTCGCCTTCATAGGTTGCGTCAATGAACATCATGCCCGAATAGACTTGTCCGCTTTCCATTTTAATGGACGCAATCCTTCCTTTCTGCTTCACCACGCCGTTCTTGAGATCGAGCCGCTGGTTATACACAATTTCGACGCCGGCGGATGCGGCCATTTCTTTCATGACGTTTTCGGCGACGTGCGGTTCGAAGGTCCACATGGAATTATCTTGAGGGCTTTCGCGCCGGCTTTTGTATTCAGATCGCTTCTGATAGATCCAGGCGTCGTCCTTGGCGTAGTGATCGGCGATGAGCCGGTAAAATTCGCGCGAGACGCCGCCGATCGCTCCCTTGTTTCCGATATCGGTTGCGCCCAGTCCGCCCGATGTAAGGCCGCCCACATGCAAGCCCGGTTCGAGAATCACGCAGGTTTTCCCCATTCGCGAAGCCTGGACGGCCGTCGCGACTCCCGCCGAGGTTCCTCCATAAATCACAATATCATATTCGGTGGACCAGACCATCATCGAAGCCGCGCCGATCCAAAGAAGACTCTGAAAAATGCGAATCATCATTTTGGAAACTCCTTGAATAATTTGTTTTCCTCAAAACATCCATTTTTCAACTTTTTTGTGGAAATTGAATGATGGTATGATACCGTCATTTCCAAAAGAATGAAATTCCTGTTTCTCTGCAATCCATGAAAATGGGATGGGCGGCCGCTATGGATTCACGATGAAAAAAAGTTGTTGTTTGGCCCGGATTGTTATATATAGATATATTGTATATTGGTATTGTTTTATAAGATTCGGGGGGATTGGATTGATTTTGTCTTGTGAAGCGCTGGGAAGATCGGGTCTATGATGAATCGATGGAGATGGATTGTTTTCTTTTTGCTGTTTCTGTGCATGAGCGGGCAAGGCGCTCCCCAAAAATCCGCTCTCAATATTCCTGTGGATAACTATATAAAATCGTTAGAGTCGATCCAAAACGATGAGAATACCCCAACGCCGCTGCGGGATCTGGCGGAGAAAGCCGTCAATGCGCTTCGAACCGGGGATTTGACTTCAGCGATGAATCATATGGATCGAATCGTCGCCATGGATTCAACATCCGATGCCGCGTTTGAGTCTCGCCTGATTCTCACCGATGCATCGATTTGGTCGACGCGCAGCGCCAGAACGGCTAAGCGACAGTTTCTTGCGATGCCATACGAGCACAAACAAAAAACAGTCGAGTCGTTCGCCTCGTATTTTTCCGATCTGAAGAAAGAAAAAAATCCTTTGGTTCGCCAGGCGGCCGCCGAGTGGTTTTTGACGCTGGGGGAATGGGCGAAGCAGAATCGGCGTCCCGGCGCAGACGCTGTTTATTCGCAGGCCGCTTCCATGATGCCCGAGCAGTCCCAAGGCCGGATTGAAGCCTATAGGAATGTAATTCGCACTACTCAAAAAGGCGAGGAGCGAGAGGATGTATTGTTCCAACTGGCGAAAACTCATTTGGACGCCGAACGGTACGCCGATGCGCTGATCACTCTGCGCCGGATTCAATCCGCGGAAAACCTGAAAAAGCGAATGGAGGAGATCATTGCGGTTTGCCGAAAAAATCCTGATTCGCTGGCGGCGCTGCGTGAATTGAAAACAGAGCAAATGTACTGCCCTCCCGGCGCCATGCGCTGCCAATTCGACATCGCCGTCGCCCAAATTTATCTGCGCGAGGAAATGTACGACCAGGCTGAACAGCATCTGCTGGCGGCGGATTCGCAGTATTCTTACGCCGGCGTCATTAAGGAAGTCAACGAACGATATCAGAAAGAGAGCGACGATCGAGAGAAACTTCGCGAGAAAATATCCGATCGGGTGCGAGATTTAACGTTAGGGAAAAAAGCGCCATGAGGCTTCCATTCTTTTTTTGCATCTTCGTAATGATGATAACATTCGGCGAATCGAACGCCGGCGCCGGCGAGCAGGAGACTCGTTTTCAACACGAACACCGCACGGCGAGAATCCGCTATTTGACCATGCGAAAGCAGGAATATCAGAATATTGTCGATACGAATATCTTCCAATTAGCGGTTCTCTATTTGGAGGATCGAGAATATGGAAAGGCTCTGGAAGTTCTTCAGCGCACATCGAAGCATAGCCCGGATGAAAAATCGCGCTGGACGGCGTTGTATGCGATCGGCGATATCGAATGGGTTGAAAACGGCAATACCGTCAACGCCATCCAGGCATTTGAAAAAGTGCAAGGTGCGTTGAAGCCTCTTTGCGATTCCACACTGATTCGACTCTACGAAGAGTTGGGGATGAATTCCGAATCGGCGCAGGCTTCTCTGGCGGCCTTGGATCGATTCGATCATCAGATTCGACGGAAAAAAAGCCGCTATGAACGCGAGCATGGCCTGGTCGATGTCGCTCGCGCCAAGGCGAACATCTATTCGTCTCAAAAAAAATGGGATGAGGCGCTGCAATGTTATCGCAGCATCCAGTCTCTGATAGAAGATAAGAAACTGCTTGCTCAGATCGATCAAGCCATAAAAACCATCTCCCGGGAAAAATAATATGAATGCTCGCCCGCTTATTTTAAGATCGCTTGGAATCGTTTTCACGCTCGGGCTGATTTTATCCGGCGCGGCGGAGGAGCGCGCCAGCGAACGATCGAAGGCCCTGCTGCAAAAAGTCAACGAACAATATCAGCGCGATTTGCAGAAAGCGGAAAGAAAGCATGCCGCAGACGTGATCATGGGCGAACGCTGGGGCGAAATGAACGCCAAGGATGAGATCCGCTTTCAATTAGTGCGCGTCTATGTCGAACAGGAGAAATTCGAAGAAGCCCAAAAACTGCTGCAGTCTATCATTGCCCAAAGCCCCGACGTCAAAGCGAAAATGCGCGCCTGGTGCACGCTGGGCGCCATTGCTGAAATTGGACTGGAGAAGCCGCACGAAGCGTTAAAAGCCTATAGAGAGGCGATTCAAACGCCTGGCAACCGTTATGTGAACATCACCGGAGGCGCTTATCTGGCGATGGCGGAAATTTATCTGCAGTTGAACGATCGCCGCAGAGCGAAACTGATATTGGAAGAATCGTACCGATCGCTGACTTACACCCGCTTCACTCCGGTTCCCATAGCGGACGAACTTCGCGAGCAAGAGCCATGAAACTGAATCGACGACGCATTCTTCGTATGGCCGCTGTCTTGGCGAGCGGAGGCGCGCCCGTTTTTGGACAATCCGTCGCTTATGAAAGGCGCGGCCCCTGCGGCAGGCCGCCTGCTCCCAAGCCCAGCCGCATGAAGGCCGCCGAAACCTATCCTCCCC
>JAFGTC010000298.1 GCA_016934335.1 Candidatus Omnitrophota bacterium
CGGTAAGTTATCCATTGTTCGCGTTTGGGGCCGGGGCCGTGAAATCCCATGTCCCCGTCGCCGCGCCAGGTCGAGTCTCCATACCAGAGCCAGAAGGGAGACGGCCAGGTTCCGGTGGTAATGCTGATGAAAAGATCCTGATCCAGTTTCCGCAAAGCCTGCGTCAAGCGAAGCATGGCTTGAGTCTCCGATACATCGCGCGTCAGACCGTCAAACTTGAAAAAGTTCGCTCCATCCCTCTGAATAAAAGTCGAGCAGGTTTCCAAAAACCGCTCATAGTATTTGGCGCCCGCCAAAGAAAATTTATCGTTTTTGAATTCAAATCCTTGCTCTTTTCCAAAGGTGAGCCGGTCTTTCGCAGGCTGCCCATACCCGCCAAAGGGCGACAACCAAAATCCCAGCGTACTGCCGTAGGATCGGGCTGTTTGAAGCATGGTTGAAAAGCCATTGGGGAAATTCTTCGTCACAGGCCTCCAGAGAGTGGCGGGATCATCCCAGCCGTCATCCCAAACGAACGAGGCGAGTTTGACGTTACGTTTGCGGATCAATTCTTGACCAAACCCATCGATTACTTTCAAGCATTGCTCTTCGTTGATTTTTTGATTGCCCCAGCAGATGTCGTACCAGGAGTTGTAATGTAAAAAAGGCCTGTACGGATGCGCTCGTTCTCGTTCGATGTAATACAGAAAAGCGCGGCGCATTTGATCCTCCGGCGCAACGCCGACCGCCCATGACTGAGCCAGCGCCTCGCCGGGTTGAAGAACTTGATGGAGGCGTAAAAAACATTGCGCTTCGTTCGCATTACTATGAATTTCTGCATTGGGATGCTCATAGGCCCAGAAAAAATGATTCAACATGAGGGGAGAGCCGGGAACGGCGCCGCCGGGAGCGACTCCCTGTGATGGAAGGGCGATCAATTGGATCTGTTTGATTAAACAGGGATCAGAGAAAGGAAGGATCTCTATGGATTGCCGGATTGCATTCGCCCCGTCGCGCAGTTCCGCCCGCCAAATAATGGTGCAGCGTGGATCGGACGCCGTTAAAACGAGTTCGAATTGTCGGCCGGGATGCCGCTTGGAAAGTGTGGAGGCGTTCGAGTCGCCGGTTAAAGTCTGCTGCAGCGGCTTGCGGCTGTCTGAAATCCTCATCTCCGAGGATTTGATTTCGCCGCCGCCCAGTTCAATCACAAAGATTTCGCGATTTTTCAGATCGATTTTTTCGCCGGAAAGAAGATTGATGACGCTGACCGGCTTCAGAATATCTCCCGACGTGCTCCAGGAAAAGGAAATAAGATCATTGAATAATCGTAATTCGTGTTGATCGACGACTTGAGAATGGGCGGCCCCCGGCTTGGGGCCGGGAAAATCGAGAGCCGATGAGGATAGGCTCATCCCCAGCAGGATCATCATCGATGAAAACATTGGAATGGATATGTTGAAAACGCGTCTGATCTTCATGGCATTCCTCGTCAATGGTATTCGTCATGTGTCCCTAATTTTCGATTTTCAGATGCAGCGGCCTCGGTGTATAATCCCATGATAATATGCTTCGGATCGTTTCAATACGGATCAGGAGAGAAAGGTCTCACGATTGAGTTATCCGATCTACGGGCGCCATATGCCCTGTGACTCTTTTAATGACATCCGTTGTCGAGGATGCTATTGACGATTAGGGTGATTATATGTGGTCTGACGCATTTCTGAATTCATATTTATATGGAAAGGCTATGCAAGCACAAAAATCATTCACGTTAATCGAATTATTAATCGTTGTAGCCATCATCGGGATACTTGCGGCCATTGCTGTTCCTAACTTCCTGAGCGCCCAAATCAGGGCTAAAGTCGCTCGCGCGGAAGCGGATATGAGAAATATCAGTACAGCGCTGGAATCATACCGGCTTGATAATAACTTTTATCCGCCGGCCTCCCTGGCAGACGGATCGACAAGAAGAAAAGTGTTCGATCGGTATGTAAACTTGACAACACCCGTGGCGTATATGAGCACAATTCCTTTCGATCCTTTCTTCGAGAGGCCCGACGCGCAAATTCCAACAATCTGGGGCGGTCCGGTTTATGATTACTTTGAACGGGAAACCAGCCAATTGAAGACCAACCCGTGGGGGCCTAGCGGTAAAGAACGCAACGCTCTCTATCTGATTCACTCCTTCGGTCCGGACGGTGAAAACAGCGCATTAAATGTAAGTGATTACTATACAATCATCCCTTTCGACTTGTCGAACGGCGTGGCTAGTTTTGGTGATATATTCCGTTTCGGCCCGTAAATCGGATAACTCGATGCCCATAGGATCTGGAAAGCACCCGATCGCCGCGTGAATATCCGCCGGCCGCCATCCATAAGGTCAAAGACCGCCTCATGATCAGAACCGGATTGATTTCCGTTGCGAACGGCGGTTCTCTGTCTCCTTAAATCCGATTATGCTCACAGTCAGAATGATCGATCCGGGGTTTACATCCGATTACCGTTTTTATAGCATCGAGCATTATTGAATCAATTTCAAGCGTGGCGTCGTTCATGTACGCAGAGGATATTGAAGAATATCCATATAGGGAAATTCGATGGCGTCTAACGAAAAAAAGAAGCGGTTTCGAAAAGTGGCGGCCAGCCTCGCTGATTTGGCCGGCGAAGAATACACGCAGGCCCTCTGCGCTTCTCGCGCATGGCTGACGAATGAAAAAATCGATGTTCTGCAAGCTTTGGCCAACCAAAAGGTCGACTTCTTTCCGGGCGATTTTCAGCAACGACTGCTGAGTCTGCTGCCGCAGGTGGGGCGGGAATGCTGTAAGCCTCTTAAGCAATCCGCAAGAGGCGCCGCTTCCAACGAATTTCAGTCGCACACCCACAAGCCCTCCTCTCCGCTGTCCGGACTGGGCTATTTCCGCGTGGGTGAGAACGGCTGTTTGCATCTGATTTCCAAGAGCGAACATTATCATGCTCCCCTAGGCCACAGCTTCCCAGGCTATCGCCTGCTGGAGCATGCTCGCCGTCTTGGAATCCCGAACGCCACTCATAACAACACCCGCGGTCACATCACTCGACGCCTTGAAGAAGAACTTGTCCGAACGGCCGCCGGGCTTTCCTCCGGCGACGCTTCCGGCCTTAACCGGCTGTTGGAATCGAAAAGCAAGTCGGCTTTGAACCGGGTCTTGAATTTGGAGACCGGAAGCCTGGCCGCCGAAGCCGCTCTGAAGATGGTCTTGAATCGATTTTATCGCTCGCAGCCGGGAGCGGCTCAACCCAAGTACTATGGGCGGCTGCCCGTTCTGCTTGTTCTTGGAGACGATCAGGGCGATCTCAAAGCCAATTATCACGGAACCACCTTTTTGACTCAACTCATGCGGGGGATGTGGCCCGATTTTCTCGAGAGCCTCGAAACGAATCAACAGGTTCTCATTCGCGCCGTTCGCCCCAACCATCTCGCAGATTTAGACGGCGCGTTCGACGCCTATGAACAGGGCGCCTATAAAATCGCCGGCTTCTTTCACGAACTGGTCATGATGAATTACGGCGCGCTGACGCTGAACAAATCCTACGTCCGCCGCTTATACGCCTTGTGCAAACAACACGACGTCCCCACGATCGTCGATGAAATTCAAACATGCATTTGGAGTCCGGATATTTTCATGCATCGCGAATACGGCGTTAAGCCGACATTTCTGGCCGTGGGCAAGGGCATCCCCGGCGGCGAGTATCCCGCATCGCGCATTCTCTTCAGTTCCGAGATGGATACGCTGCCTCAATTCGGCGCGCTGGTAACGAACGGTCAGGAAGAAATCTCGTCTCTGGCCTATCTGATCACCATGCGCTGGGCCGAAAAGAATTCCGATCTGATCCGAGACGCCGGCGATTACTACCAGGAAAAACTCAACGAGCTCGCCTCGCGCTCCTCCAACATCATTCAAAAAATCGAGGGCAAACGGCACTTGGCGGGGATTGTCTTTAATGATTTGAAGGCGGCCCAATCCTTCACCTCTTGCCTGAACAGGATGGGAATGGATATCAGCGTCCAAACCTACAAAGACGGCTGCCCGCCCGTCGCATTGACGAAACTGCCCTTGATCATGGAATATCAAGCCGTCGATTTCATCATCCAACACATGGAAGAGGCGATTCGAACCATCAATGGCTGAAGAATAATGCGGGAGAAATGGCCTTTGTCAGCGTATTGCATTCCATTCATGGGGAGTCGATGCGAATGCCAAAAGAAATTTTCCTTGGAATCGATCTCGGAACTACGGTTCTTAAGATATGCGCCGTCGATGGAAAAAGCGGCGCTATTCTCGCCCATGACGCCTGCCGCATCCCCGTCCAATCGCTTTCCCATAGCGGACGGGAACAAAAGATTTCCGACATAGACCGTCTCTTCCGGAAGGCCGTCCACACGCTGCAGGATCGCCTGGGCGCCGAATGGCGCCGCATCGCGGGAATCGGACTGGCGGCGCAAGGGGGAAGCACGATCATTGCAGATCGATCGAGCGGCCGAGCGCTCACTCCGATGATTCTATGGGATGACGGCCGCACCGCCGCCTACACCGCCCAACTCAAACAAAAATATCCTCCCTCCTATTGGCGCAAATCTCTTTTATGCGACGCACCGCCCGCGGGCCTGGGCCGACTGATATGGTTGAACGAAACGCAGCCGGCGCTGTTCTGCGACTCGAATATCCACATCGGCGCGGGAGAATATCTCTTTTATCAATTGACCGGAGTTTGGCGGCAGGACGCGGGAAACGCGATACAAATCGGCTCGTACAACGCGGCAAAGAAAAAACTCTTTTCCGCTTTCCTCAAGATTGCCGGAGCGCCTCTATCTTTTGTCGCTCCGCTGAGACAGGATCACGAAACCAGCCCTCTATCCGCCGGCGGCGCCAGACGATTGAATCTGCCTCGAGACGTTCCCGTCGCCGGACCTTACATCGATCAGGAAGCCGGGTATCTATCCGCAAGCGGGGCGTCGAATCGTCCACTCCAATGCTCTCTCGGCACCGCCTGGGTCGGCAATTTTATTCTTCCCGGCGAAGTCGACGGCGCATCGCCGACTCAACTGGCGATCCCATCTCCACTCGGTCCAGGCCGCCTGGTCATCCAGCCTCTGCTCACGGGAAACATGACCTGGGAATGGGGGCTGCGCCAGTTCGTCGAAAACAAAGACGCTCTTCCTTTGGAGGAAGCCGACAAAATCTTCCAATCTTCTTGGATGCCCGAAAACCCATTGATCTTTTTACCATGGCTCGATCAAGCCAATCCGCTTGCTCGCCAAACCGCGGGGGCCGGCGTCTTTTACGGAATCTCATCCGCATCCGGCCGCGCCGACATGCTGCGCGCGCTGGCCGCCGGTTTGTGCTTCGAACTGGCGCGGATGTTCGAAGAATTAAAGCAGCGCCGCATCATCGACGCTGTCGCGCTTGGAGGCGGCGCCGGCAAAGGCCGCTTTTTCCAAACCATCCTCGCCGGGTTATTCGCTCCTCTGCCAGTCTTTCAGCAGAAGGAAATCGATTTTTCGGCGGCGCGGGGCGCTTTGTACGCGTTCAATCCGCGCATCGCTCAAACCCGGGTGAAACGCATCCGTACGCCCGATCAAGAAACCGCAGTTCGGTTGCATGATTATTACCAACACTATCTGCGAGTTTTCAGCGCATGTTATCCATCCGAAAAGTTAGGTCGAGCCTTTCACATAGAAAAGAGTCAATCATGTTGAAAAAAACCAAGGCGGGACTCCTTCCTCTCTACTTGAAACTTTATGACGATGCGATGCCCGAAATCCGGGCGCAGTTCGAGCCTTTTCTGCAGACGGTTGTCGACGGCCTCAGCCAGGCAGGAATCGAGGTGATGCGCGGCGAAGTCTGCCGCCTCCGATCCGAATTTCAAAACGAGATTCGCCGCTTTGAAGAAAACAGCGCCGACATCCTGATCGCCTTGCATTTAGCCTACTCGCTTTCCTTGGAAGCCATCGATGCGTTCGCCGCCGCCTCAATCCCCATCCTTCTGCTCGACGCTACGATGGATGCGGCGTTCGGGCAAGACGCCGATCCCGCCCGCCTCATGTTCAACCATGGCGTCCACGGCGTACAGGACCTGGCGTCCGTCATGAAGCAGCGAAAAATTCCCTTCCACATTACGGCCGGCCATGTGACTGAATCCAACGTGTTGCAGCGCGCCGCCGGGATCTCCCGGGCCGCCTGCGCCGCTCGCCGTTTAAGCGGCATGAAGCTGCTTCGCATCGGAGGCGCGTTTGCGGGAATGGGAGATTTCTCCGTCGATGACGCGCTTCTTCAAGACCGGTTCGGCGCGTCGATCGACTCGGTCGGCCCCGAGATATTAGCGGACGATATACAGGCGATTTCAAATGATGAGATCGAAGAGGAAATGCAGCATGATCTCGCAGAATATCAAGCGGGCGTCGATCCGGACGTCCATCGCCGATCGGTCAAAGTCGGCTTGGGGCTGCGCCGCTATCTGGATCGAGGCGGCTACGGCGCATTCAGCATGAATTTTCTCTCTTTCGATTCCGCCGCCGGCCCGGTCGACACAGTCCCTTTCCTGGAAATATCGAAAGCCATGTCGAGAGGATTCGGGTACGCGGGAGAAGGGGATGTGTTAACCGCCATGCTTGTCGGCGCCTTGAACCAGACGTTCGGCAAAACCACGTTTACGGAGATATTCTGTCCGGATTGGAAGCATGGAACTCTCTTTTTATCGCACATGGGAGAGATCAATCCCGCCCTGTCAGCCAAACGGCCGGTACTCTGCGAAAAAGACTTCCCCTGGACGAATGCGTGCAATCCGGCCTTTCTTGCATGCGCCCCCGCTCCGGGCGGCGCCGTGCTAGTCAATCTGGCCCCGGGGCCGGATCATACCTTCCATTTGATTATCGCTCCAGTCGAAATTTTGGAAGACGCCGGGAATCCCGCATGGCAAGAATCCATTCGATGCTGGATTCGACCCCCGAAGCCTTTGGAGCGCTTTCTTGAAGAATATTCCCTTCAAGGCGGAACTCACCACAGCGCTTTGACGGCGGGCGATTGGGTGGAGGCGATTGACGCCTTCGCTTCGTTTCTCGGGATGGAAAGGACAATACTGAGCGCATGAACGATCTCAGCCGCTTCTCGCTGCATATCATCGATTACCTGGCTTTCGGATTGTACTTTATCGTCCTCTGCCTGATTGGATTCTGGATGGGCCGCAAGGAAAAGGAAAAAGCGGACGATTACTTTCTGGCGGGCCGCAGTCTGCCATGGTACGTCGTCGGAAGTTCCTTCATCGCCTCCAATATCAGCACTGAACATTTTATCGGCATGATCGGCGGGGCGTTCGTCTATGGAATCTGCGTGGCCATGTCCGAATGGCTGAACGTCGGATCCTTCACGCTTCTGATATGGATCTTCATTCCTTTCCTGCTCAGCGCCCGCGTTTTTACGACGCCGGAATTTCTCGAAAAGCGGTTTAACTCCACATTGCGCTTATTCTTCGCCATCGTCACCGTCATCAGCAACATCGTGGCGTTCCTGGCCGCCGTTCTCTACGGCGGGGGATTGGCTTTGCATACTCTCTTCGGCTGGAACTTATGGATCGCCATTGTTTTCCTGGGCGTCGTTGCGGGCAGTTGGGCGATCTACGGCGGTTTGAAATCCGTCGCATGGACCGATTTCTTCACAGTGATCGTTATGATTGCCGGCGGTCTTCTCGTCACCGTCCTCGGTCTTTACATGCTGTCGGGCGAGTCGCATTCGCTGGTTGAAGGATTCAAAGTGATGATCGAGCGCAACCAGGCGCGCGAAGGAATCTGGGCCGATGTGACAGCTCGAATCGCCCCTCATATTGTTCATAGCGACCAATACAACCGCTTGTCCGTCATTCAACCGATCACCCACGAGGTCACGCCCTGGCCTTTTCTGCTCTTCGGAATTTTCTCCATCAGCATTTGGTACAACATTCTCAATCAATTCATGATCCAGCGCGTTTTGGGCGCTAAAAATATGTACCACGCGAGAATGGGAATCGTGCTTGCGGGCTACATGAAAATCTTCCTGCCGTTTATCATCGTCCTCCCCGGCCTGATCCTTTTCGCCCGCTTCCCCGAAGTCTTGAATCTTCCCTGGGACGAGGTCAAGCCGGAAGCCGACAAGGGCTATGTCGTCATGCTTCACATGCTGATCCCCATCGGGCTGCGGGGGTTGTTTCTCGCCGCCCTGTTCGGCGCGATCCAATCCACTGTCAACTCCGTACTCAATTCAACCGCCACCGTCTTCACGTTAGACATATACAAACGCTGGATTCACAAAACCGCTTCGCAAAAACAATTGGTCTATATGGGCATGGGATCGTCCACTGTCATCTTGATTCTTTCCATCGTCCTATCCGGCTATATCAGTCATTTTTCAGAAGGATTGTTTGTCTACATCCAATCGCTCTACGCCTTTTTCGCTCCGCCCTTTTCCGCCGTCTTTCTATTAGGCATTTTATTTCGAAGAATCAACAGTCAGGGAGCGACGGCGGCTGTTTTATCGGGCTTCCTTTTAGGAATCGGCATGAAAGTCTACGCGCAGTCGCCCGGTCATGCGCTGTGGCTGGAGCCCTTCGCCATGCAGGCCATCGTGAATTGGATCGTGTGCACGGTGATCTGCGCGGTTGTCAGCGTATGCACCCAACCTCCTCTGCCCGAACAAGTGACCGATCGCTTGACATTGAACTGGAAGCGATTGAATATCTTCCAGAATTTGGGATCGCCCTGGCATCGCAGCGTGACATTCTGGTGGGCTTTGTTCGTCGTCATTATTTTCGCTTTGATCCTGCTGTTTTCCGGTCTATTCCTCTAAAGATGAAAAAAGAGAGTCGATGATGAATTCATGGAAAGAAACAATCCAATACGAAAGAAACCGGATCATCTTTGAAGAAGAACTCGATTCGTTTTTGCCCGACGACATCCTCGATTTTCACGTTCATGTCTTTCCCGAAGACGTGATCCCCGCCGGCGAATCCTTCACCTGCGCGGGGCATCCGATTGTCAGCTACGATCTGGATGAATTGCGCAGCGATCTTACTCAGATTTATCCGCAGCGGAGAAGTTTGGCCGTCTGTTTTGGATTTCCCAAAGTGGAATACGATCTACAGCGCAATAACGACTATCTGGCCGATCAATGCGACAGGCGGCAATTTTTCCCTCTGCGTCTCTTCGATCCTCAATGCGACGCCATGGATTCCTTGTTGAACGATCTGGAATCCGGCCGTTTTCTGGGGATCAAACCGTATCCCGATTACGTCCGCAAACCGGATGTCAACCAGGTGGAAATTCACGAAATGCTGCCGGCGCGGGCGATGGAAATCGTGAACCAGTGCGGTTCAATCGTTATGCTGCACATTCCTCGTAAAGCGCGTTTGGCCGATCCAACCAACCAGCGCCAGATTGTCGCTCTTTGCCGGAAATATCCCGACGCCAAAATCATCCTCGCTCACATCGGCCGCGCCTATTACCTCAAAAACATCATCGGCTTCCTGGATGACTTGAAAAATCTACCCAATTTGTATTATGACCTGGCGATGGTGAATAACTGGGAAGTCATGGAGCATCTATTTCAAACAGTCTCTCCCGAAAAAATCGTATACGGAACCGATATTCCTCTCGCTTTGGGGCCGGGCAAATCGGTCGAGATCAACGATCAATACACTTATGTGACGCCCGTGCCCTGGGATTTATCCATTTCGGACGATCATGGCAAAATCCAATTCACATCATTCTTGTATGAAGAAATCCGAGCCGTCAAAAAAACCGTCGCCCGCCTTAGACTGCCCGATCGTTTCGTGCAAGACTTGTTTTACGCGAATGGCATGAGGCTGCTGAACAATGCATGATTACAGTAGAATCGGCGGCGCTCGCTATTGAAAAACGAAGTTTGGCAGGGCTCAAAGCGAAGCGCAGCCCGCCATCGCAAACCGTGATCACGGAGCAACGAATATGAAACGACGTTTATTTGTTCAAGTCGGGGCGGCCTCGCTCGCGGCTTCTGTTGTGAATCAATCCAGACGATCGCATGCATTGTGTTATCCGCCGGAGTTATATGTCGGGGGCTTTCTTTTAGGCGTGCAGGCCTGGTGCTTTAAGGAATTTTCGTTTTTCGAAGCGATCGACAAAGTCAAGCAAACCCGATGCTGCGCCTACGAAGCCATGTCGGGCCAGCGTCTCGCTCCGGATGGAGATCAGACATTCGATCATCTCGCCGATCCGTCCGTATGGGCGAAGGCGCGCATGAAATTAGAGCGAACCGGCGTGCGGCTAGTCAGTTACTATTATTTCAATCTGGGCAAGAATCATGATGAATCGCGGAAGGTGTTCGATTTTTGCAAAGTGATGGATATCCCCATGATCAACGCCGAACCCGAAAAAGAGGATATGGATCACCTGGAGGAGCTCGTCAAGGAATACGACATCCAACTATCGATCCACAATCACCCCAAAGACCTTATCAAGACGCCCGGCCACGATCATTGGAATCCTGAATTCGTGCTCGGTCTGGTCAAGAATCGCGATACGCGCATCGGTTTTTGCGCCGATGTGGGACATTGGAACCGCTCCGCCATTGATCCGCTGGACGCCATGAAAATCGCAGATGGGCGCATTCTGAACTGCCATTTGAAGGATGTAGCCGCTCATGGTCCCTGGAACGATGCGACGCACAATGTCCCTTTAGGCCAAGGCGTAATCAATGTGAAAGCCGTTCTCGATGAACTGCGCCGCCAGCGATTCAACGGCCCCGCCATTTTGGAATACGAACACAATTATTTGAAAAATGTCCCGGAAATTGCGCAATGCGTCGATTATGTGCGGGAATATGGAAGGAAGCATCTCTGAACGCATCCCAGGCAGGAATGAGGAGACATGAAAATCCCCTGAACCAATTTGGAATTCAGGGGATTTTTTTTGATGCTTATTGAGTAGGTTTGATCGTTTGGTTTGAGCGCTATCCTTAGTTTGCGATGGTGGGCTACGCTGCGCTTTTAGCCCATCCTACCGGGCTTTTAGCCCACCCTACCGGGCTTTGGGATCATCCTGTTGGGATTAAAACTCGATGATTTGGATGTCTTTCCACCAGGTTTCCATTTCGTGGCCTGCGTGAATTTGAAAAGCGAAAATGCCGGCCTTGGTGCGGGTGGGATCGTTGAACTCGACGGTTTTGATGCCATTGATGAAGAGTTCGACCATAGGGCCGATGGCTGTAATTTCGTACGTGTTCCAGCCGTTCCAATCGATGATTTTTTGCGTATCGAAGTCCGGCTTGACCAGCGAATTTCTGCCGGTGCTTTGATCGTAGAGATGCCCGTTGATCCAGTCGCTGTTGGAATCGATGTCGGCTTGGAATCCGTGCACCATTTTTTCGCTTTCGACGGCCCAACTGCGGAACTGGATGCCGGAATTACCCTTGGGAACCTTGAATTGCAGCGACAGATGAAAATCTTTGTATTCTTTTTCGGAAAGCAGCCATCCGTATTTGAGAGTCGTGTATTTTCCATAGATGGCCTTATCTTTGACCGACCAAGCGGCATCGCCGAAAGGCTTCCAGCCGTCCAGATTTTTGCCGTTGAAGAGCGGCGTCCAATCCTGTTTTTCAGGAATTTTGAGGATGCGGATGTCGGTCCATTCCATGGCGGCGCCGGGTTTGGGATCCATTTGAAGGGCGATGAGGCCGTCTTTCGCACCTTGTTTATCGCGATAGTCGATCATGACGTCGCCGTTGACGCGGGTGATGAGATGGTCGCCGATGATCGAGATCTCATATGTGTTCCATTCGCCTTCTTTGAAATTGTCTTCTGCGGCGATCTCGGCTTCTTGAAGCAGGCCTCGGCCATGCTCTTCAATTAACGAGCCGGTGGCGAAGGGGCGGCCCGGGTCGAGATTGCATTGATAGCCGACCATTTTGTCGCCGTCCAGACGGCTGCGAACTTGAATGCCGCTGTTGCCGCCGGTCCATTTGAAGCGCGCGCGCAAGATGAAATCGGAATACGTTCCATCCGCAACCAGCCAGCCCATCTGGTCGCCGGTTCCCTCGACTTGAATGACGCCCTCTTCGACTTTCCATTCCGGGCTGCCAAGGACTTTCCAGCCGTCCAGGTTTTCGCCGTTGAATAAAAATTCCCAATTGCCGGCGAAGGAGGCGTTGGCCAATGCCGCACAGGCAAGAAACGCCAAACATACAATGATTTTTCTTCTCATGGTTTTTCTCCTGAGTAGATAGATTGAGTATATAACGATACACCATAATGCCCTATTCAGGCTACTCCTGCGGGGGATGGATGGTTATCAGACGATCCAGCGCAGGCTGTAAAATCGTTTGCGGATCGCAATGCCGCCAGAAAACGGTCAGGCTGTCGATCCGATCGATCTCGCCGAAGCCGAAATGCAGAATGGATGAATTTTGCGATAAATAGCCCGATCCCGCGTCGACTTGCCGAATCCAGTTTTTGTCCTTGCATTTCGCCGCAACCCGAATGTTGCAGGTTTGCGCTGATGTTCCTTCGAGTTTCACTTGCAGCCAATGACCGCGCGGAGATTGGTTCTCTAAGAGAAGCGGCGTTGAATCCATGCAGTTCACGACGACGTCCATATCGCCGTCGTTGTCGAAGTCGATCAGAGCCGATCCGCGCCCCGATTTTTTGAAGATTTCGGGCGGCAGGGCTGTTTGAGAGACGTCCTGGAAGCGCCGGCCGGCGTTCTGGTAGATCGAGGCCCCCTGCGGGTAGGTCATGTTTTTGTCCAACGCTTCCACTTGGGGGTATACGTGGCCGTTTACGGTGTAAAGATCGAGGAAGCCGTCGGCGTTGAAATCGCAGAATCCGCTGCCCCACGTGACTTTTTTCAGCGTGGCCGAGAAAAGCCCCGCTTGGGCGGTGACATCGAAAAATGTATCGTCTCCCTCGTTGCGGTAGAGCACGTCCGATTCAAAGTCATAGGAAGTGATGTAGAGATCGAAGAAGCCGTCATTGTTGTAATCGCCGGCGCTGATCCCCATGCTGGCCCCGCCGCGTCCGCTGTCTGAGAAGCCCCCGCCGGAGAGGAAACTCAGATCTTCGAAGACGCCGCCGCCGCGGTTTTTAAGAATATGGTTGTAGGTGGAGTCATTGGTGACGTAGAGGTCGGGATCGCCGTCGTTTTCCAGATCGAAAAAGACCGATCCCATGGCGCGCCCGCGCGAGACGTTAATTTGCGCGAGGTAGGACGAATCTTTGAAGACGCCGTTTCCATCGTTCAAGTACAGCCAATCGCGCTGTGCGTCGAATTGCATGGGGCCCATAAAGACGTATTGGCCGTAAAAGTTGGCTTGGAAATGTCCATGTCGGGAGGGATCGAAGTCAATGTAGTTGCCGACAAACAGATCGAGATCGCCGTCTCCGTCGACGTCGGTGAAACTGGACGACGCCGCGTATCGATTTTCCTGCAGGCCGCGTTCGTCGGTTTGATCGGTGAACGTCCCGTCGCCATTGTTATGGAAGAGGACGTTGGGGCCGTAATTCCCCACAAAAAGATCCAGCCATCCATCGTTGTCGATGTCGCCGAATAAAGCGCACATGCCGAATCCCAGGTCGCCTGCGCCGGCGGTTTGAGTGACATCGGTGAAGACGCCGCCGTCGTTGCGGAAAAGGGCGTTTCGAAAGTTCGGATCGGGCTGATCGAATTGAGGGCGTCCGTTGACAAAGTATAAATCGTCGTCGCCGTCATTGTCGTAATCGCCTACGGCGACGCCCGAGCCCATGGCGTCGATGATCCAGCGTTTGTGAGAATTACCCAGCCGGTGATGGAACGCATGCAGCCCGGCTTCGCGGCTTCGATCGATGAAGCGAATCGTAGGGATTTGCTCCGGATCATCAGAAAAGACGGCGCCGACTGTGAAGAAATAAAGAAGAAGAAAGAGACGATTCATAGAGAAGATGCTGTCGATGGACGGCGGTGAACTGATTCCGGCGGTTTTGGCTGCGCTTGTTCTCTAAGATGGCGTTTATTATGAAGATGACGCTTGCTCTTTAAGATGGTTTGTGAGATGAATTGGCGGGCTGCGCATCGCTTTGATTTCATCCTATTTACAATCCACCCTATAAATAACTTATAACCATCCAACCTATCATCTGAGGATTGGATGAAGGGCGCGCCGTCCCATTCGGCGCGCCCGTGCGCTATCAACTTGCGCTATCAATTTATCAGGTTGTGGAGCCGATATCTTCCCACTTGATTATGCCGGGGCCGTAGCTGTTTTGATCTCGGCGGAACATGGCTTTTTCGGCCATCAAGGTCATCAGAGTGGCGATGCGGGCGGTTTCGGCGTTGCTGGTGGGCGTCTTGCCGGAGCGCAGGCATTCCACAAATTCGATCAATTCGCCGCGCACCGAATCGTCGCCCCAACTGGGCGCTTTATCGGAAACCGGTTTGGGCTCCTGGCCGCGAACGTAAATAACGCCTTGGAGGAGATTGACGCCGCCGTTTTTGCCGACGACCCAGGATTTTTCTCCCGTGAAAGCGTCGGGAACGCCGTGCAGATGGGTGTAGGATAGAATCGCGCCCGTGGGGAAGTGCCAAGCCACCGAGCTCATATTTTCCGCTTGATGGCGGTAGGGATTTTTGTAATCGACCGTAATGGCTCCAATGGCGACGCAGTGAGTCGGAGCGATGTTGCCCATGACCCAGCTCATCAGGTCCATGTGGTGGCAGGCTTGTTCGTTCAATTTTCCGCCGGAGATGTCGACGTTGCCCACCCAGCCGCCGACGTGGCCGGTGCCGCCCCAATGCCATTGACCCTGCATAAAGGCTACATCGCCGATCTGGCCGTCATGAATGGCTTGGACGCCCGCGCGATAGCCGATGTCCGACCGGCGCTGAAACGCGACTTGGTAGATGCCCTTGGCTTTACGGGCCGCCCGGGTGACGGCGTCGACGTTATCAATATTGGCGTCTACGCATTTTTCACTCAGGCAGTTCAAGCCCGCTTCGAGCACGGGAACCACGACTTTGGCGTGATTGCCGACTTCGGTGGCGACCACTACGCCGTCCAATTCTTCCTTCTCGATCATTTTGCGGAAATCGACGTAGGTGTTGATGCTGCGATTTTCTTCTTCTTTGACATATTCCGCGACGCGGTTGGCTTTTTCCAAAATCAAATCGCAGGCGGCCACAATCTCGATTTCGTCGACGGTCAAGGCGCGCCTGGAGAGATAAGAACCCCGGCCGCCGCAGCCGATCCAGGCTAATCGCGCCCGATCATTGGCGCCCAGCACTCGCTTGGATCCGCTGACAGCCAGGACGGACGCTCCCGCGGCTGTGGTTTGAATAAAACTGCGGCGTGTTACATTGTTTTTGGCCATTTTCAAACATCCCTTCTTTCTTAGTGAATGAATGATTCGACTGGGAAATGGCATTCCGCATGCGGTAGGATCTAAAACATACGTCTCAACGGACCAAGCCAATCGAATTATAGGAAGAATACCTCAATTTATTTTTTGTCTTCAGTGATCTGGAAATGTTCTGCAATTTTTATTTCAACGATTTCAGGCGACTTTGTCAAGGAAATGAACGCCGGATCCGGAATGATTCGAGCAAATTATTGCACGGCCGATCGAGAACGATACAACAGGATTCATATACAATAAAAGCCTGGCGGTCGAATCCAGGCTTTTATCTTTTATGATTTACAGGAGGCGTCTTACATATCTTGAACCCGCTGCGCGATGGCGTCACCGATTTTGGACGTGGAATATCCGGCTTTTTTGATGTCGCTGACGCTGAGGCCGGGCAGTTCGCCGCTGCCGAGAAAATCGGATACGGCTTGATCCAGCATTTTAGCGGCTTTGGCTTCGCCTAGATGTTCGAGCATCATCTGGCCCGCCGAAATGCAGGCGATGGGATTGATGACGTTCTGGCCGGTGTATTTGGGGGCCGAGCCGCCGATCGGTTCAAACATGGAAGTTCCGCCTTCGTCAGGATTGATGTTGCCGCCGGCCGCCACGCCCATGCCGCCTTGAATCATGGCGCCCAAGTCGGTGATGATGTCGCCGAACATATTGGCGGTGACGATCACGTCGTACCATTCGGGATTTTTGACAAACCACATGGTGCAGGCGTCAACGTGGTTGTAATCGCGCTTGATGTCGGGATAATCTTTTTCGCCCATTTCGTGGAAGGCGCGCTCCCATAAGCCGAAGACATAGGTCAATACGTTGGTTTTTCCGACAAGGGTAAGTTCTTTGTTCTTATTGCGCTTCCGGGTGTATTCAAATGCATATTTGAGGCATCGATCAACCTCAAATCGGGTATACACCATTTCTTGTATGGCGATTTCGTTGGGCGTGCCGACTTTGATGTTGCCGCCGCCGCCCGTATAGATGCCGGCGCTGTTTTCGCGAACGACGACAAAATCAATATGCTCCGGCTCTTTATCTTTGACGGGCGTCCAAACGCCGGGATAGAGCTTCACGGGGCGCAGGTTGATGTACTGATCCAGTTCGAAGCGAAGGCGCAGGAGAATGCCTTTTTCAAGGATGCCGGGTTTGACTTTATCGTGCCCGATCGCGCCTAGATAAATGGCGTCGAATTTCTTGAGCTCTTCCGAAGCGCTGTCAGGAAGAACCTCGCCTGTACGCAGATAACGGTCGCCGCCGAAATCGTAATCTTGGTATTCACATTTGAATCCCGCTTTTTGTTCCAGGACCTTCAATACTTTGACGCCCTCTCGGATCACTTCCGGCCCGGTTCCGTCACCGCCCATAACGGCAATTTTATACGTGTTCATTAACGCCTCCATAAATTTTTACAGATAAAATTGATCGGAATTATAAATGATAATAGCAGAGGCGTCATTCTCGAAGTGACGCAAACCAGGATTTTTACGCCTCTCGCCCATCTTGGTACGATCATGAACGGCGGCTTCCGGGATAAGAAAACAGGCGGCTGTTCTCAATCCGAGTCGCTGTTTGTATAATGGTGAAATCCACCGATCTTGGAATGACGGAGCACGTTTCATGCATATTACGCCTCAGTTGACTCATATCGCGCTGCGCGTGAAAAACATTGAAGCCGCCGTAGAATTTTATAAAAAATATGCGGAATTGGAGGTTGTGGCGCAGCGACAAGACAACAAGACGCGCGTCGCGTGGCTGGGAAATTCAGACGTCAAGGAAAATTTCGTCATCGTTCTTCTCGAAATGCCTTACAGTCCCACCGATCAACCCAGTTACGATCATTTTGGATTGTCGCTGCCCTCTCGCAAAGATGTTGATCGTTTGGCGGAAATAGCCCGCCGGGAAGGGGTGCTCGATTTCGGCCCGAAAGACATGGGGCCGGTCGCCATGTACCTTTGCCTGGTTCGCGATCCCGACGGCAACGCCATCGAGTTCAGCTGCGGGCAGGAAGTCGAAAACGTCCTGGAAAGCCAGCACGGCGATTCGGAATCGGCGTCGACATAGAAACGGAGATGAAATTTACATATTTTCCAGTTCGGACAGAAGCACATCGGCCGCTTCTTCAATACCGACCACTCGCACTTTTTCGCCGTTTTTGAAGAGCATCCCCTTTTGATCGCCGAAAGCGATGCCGATGTCGGCGGCTTTGGCCTCGCCGGGGCCGTTGACTTCGCAGCCCATCACGGCGACGTCCAGCGGTTTGTCGATCGACTGCAGCTTCGATTCGATGGAGCGAACCATGGCGGGAAAGTTCGTGCGGCAGCGGGCGCAGGTCGGGCAGGATATGATGCGGATTCCCTTGGAGCGCAGTTCGAGCGAGCGCAATAGATCTCCGATAGCAGGAAGGGTGTATTTGTACTCGTCTTCGGGGAGAATGACGACCAGTTCTTCTCCGGTCCAACGGTAAAGAATCGGGCCGAGGAAAACGACCAATCGCGGGAAATGAGAACCGAAGCCGCGAATGTCCAAAATAATTTTGCGTGCGGCGACGGGATCGGTGTTATGGAGAAAGGGAGTCAAGGCGTCGAAGGAATCCCAGCATAATGCGTCGCCGGGGAGAGCATTGGGCTTGGGAATCGATTCGAATCCGTCATAGAGAGTCGGCGACAGGGTGGACTGCAGTTCATGGATAAAATCCTCCTCGCCGGCGACTTTTAATTGAACAGATAAGGAAGACATAATTTATATTTCTCCTGAGATTGTTTCTTGTGTAATGAACGCGCCGACGCCGGTTTTGATCATGATTGGTTAAACGGCTGAATGCGCTTCATTGCTGCGACCCGGTTTGATTAGATTAAAAACCCGGCTGATTGCGGCGCGCAAGTAATTCAGGGCGATCGCCGGCGAGCCGGCGTTCCAAAACGTTCTGGCGATATAGCGAGGACGCAGATACATTTTCCAAAGAGCGCGCTTGCGCCATTTTTCTAACTCCTGGGCGGAGAGCGTCTCGCTGGAAACCGCGCCGACCGCATATCCTCCGCAGCGAAGCCTCTCGCGAACCACCAATCCTTTTTGACTGACAAGGCGGTCCAACTCTGTACCGGGCAGGGGGAAGGCGACATTGAAATCGAAAAAGTCCGGATCCAATTCTTTGGCGAAATTGACTAATTCGCAGATCGATTCATGAGTATCCCACGGAAATCCAAAAACGAAGAAGGCGTGCGACCGGACGCCGTGCTTGCGGCAGAGACGGATGGCGGCGCGCGCCTGGTCGGCGGTCGCTCCTTTTTTCATGGCGGAAAGGTGTTCGTCGTTGCCGCTCTCCACTCCAAAGCCGACAACCCAGCATCCCGCGCGCTTCATCCAGATCAACCGCTCTTCGTCGATGGAGTCCACCCGGCTGTTGCAGCCCCAGCGGATGTCCAAGCGTTTTTTGACGATCAAACTGCATAATTCAATCACCCATCGCTTGTTGAGCGTAAAGGTGTCGGCGTGGAAGAGAAATTCGCGAATGCCGTATTTTTGAATGCATTCCTCCAGTTCGGCGACGACGTTTTCGGGCGAGCGATAGCGTACTTTAGCCCCCGTCATGGCGGGAACCGAACAAAAGATGCATTTGTATGGGCATCCAAGGGAAGTGACGATCGTGGTTAAGGGGTTGCGCGTTTCGGGGCTAAGGTAGATGTTGTTGTCAATAAGATGACGGGCGGGGAAGGGAAGATCGTTGATGTCAAGCAAATCCTTATGACGATTTGTGCGGATAATCGAATCTTCCTCTCTGTAAGTTGCTTCGGGAAGAGAGTCCCAAGACGCTCCACCGACAAGATCGGCGATGTAACCGTCGACTTCACCGCGCAAGATTATGTCTAAGTCCTTTGTTTTATTAATAATATCTTCATCAAGGTAATGTAAAGGCTCGCCTTTGGCCGCTGTGACGGCATTCGGGCAGTGCTGTTTAACAATTTCGGCCGATTGAAGGTCGCTATCCAACGTGGCGATTGTGGCGGTGAAGACGGCCCAATCGGGATTCATTTCTTTTAGATCCGCTATTAGATCATTCCATGATGCGTTCAATGCGGGATAATCCCGCACCCAGACCTTATGGCCCGCCCGCTCCAAAATGGCGGCGGGATAAAGCAGTTCCATAGGGGGGAAGACCACGTTGACGGTTTGATCTTCGACCCGATTTTGACATCGGTTGTCGCGCCGGTATAAGCCGGTGGGCGGATTAAAAAGGAATACTCGTGACATGATGTATCAGGTGGCTGGCGAGACCTCTGCCCGGGCCGTATTTTTTTCTTCTTCCGCTTTGGCCCGCTCTCGCTCCAGACTATCTATAAATTGTAGCATTCCCGCCACTCTTTGCATGGCTTGAGGCACTTGAGAATAACTCTGCCGTATCCGCTCGAGCGTTTGTTTGGCATCGGCCAATTTGTCAAAGCGGATGTAGGCGTCTGCGATTTGAAAGAGCGCGACGAGCGGGCGCTGGGGATCGGGCGGATTGGTGATGTATTTTTCGTACATTTCGATCGCTTCGTTGAAATAATCGTCCGCTTCGGCCGGTGTGGACTCTTTAACGAGTTGAGCGATGGAAACGCGCGCATTGACGGCGAAATCGGTTTCGGGGAAGTCTTTGATCAAGCGTTGGTTTTCAGACACGAGCACTGCAATTTCTTGGGGAGTGAATCCCAGAGGCTGTGGATTCTCTTGAGAGGCCTCGTCGTTATCGGCGTTTTGGGCGCTTTTTTCCTCGAGGTGTTTTTCCCGGAAAAGCATTTGCATATCATCGATTTTATGAATAATCAGCCAAGGCTTGGTTTTGTCTTGAATATAGGGGTGATTCTGGATGCGATCGTACATGGTTACGGAGGTAATGTAATCGCCGGCTTCCTTCCATGTGTTCACCCAGTTGAGCACCGCTTCTTCGCGGTCGTTGTCGATTCCAGTGATTCCCGTAGCGTCGGCGACTAAATCCAACGTTTGTTTATAGATGTTGCGTGCTGAATTGAATTCGGAACTGGCTTTCAACACATTGGCTTTTCCCGAGAGAGCCATCAATTTGATGTCCAGAGCTTCGGTGGCGTCTTCCACTTCCGATTCGCCGATTTTGTACATTTGGTCGTAATAGCTTTGAGCGGTCGCCGATTGGGTTTGCTTGGCGTATACGCCGGCCAGGTTGCCCAAGGCTTGCACCCGGATGCGGGGATTGGTGGTGGCGTCGGCGATTTCACTGAATTTTACCACAGCTTTGTCGTAAAATCCTTCGTTGAAGTAAGATCCGCCGATCTGGAAGTCGCAGGTGATTTGGGTGTTGGGATCGGGAAATTTTTCTTTCATTTCTTCGAAGACCGCGCGCATATTGGCGAAATCTTTCATGTCAAAATAACAGCGGGCCAACGCTTGATAGGCGGTGAGAACACGCTCGTCATCAGGAAATTTTTTGATGAAGTCTTCAAAGTACAGTGATGCGCCTATCGGATCGGAATCCTGGTAGGCTAGCACGCCGTTATGAAAGACGGCGTCCGGAGAGTTTGAGCCGCAGTTGGAAAGCCCAACCAAGATTCCGAGACAGATGAAAAACGCCAAGAACGAGCTGCTTCTTTTATGCATGATTCGATAACCTTGTCTTCCTGAATTATGTGTTTTTTTGCTGGAATGCGGTTTGCAGTTCCATAATCAGCAACGCAATAGGTTTGCGCTCAAGAGCGCATTATGGAAGATTCTTGCCGAAACAGAAAGGTTTATAAAATCTCATTTGGTTTGATCGCATCATAAATTGCGTTGGATGCTCTCTATTTTATCTTTTGAATCGATAAAACTAAGTGGCGCGCCGGTTTGAATTAAACCTTCCCTTACTATAACGATTGATCCATGCTTACGTCGACATTGACGCCATGGAACACGTTGATGTCGATTTCATTTTCGGCGTACGCCACGATGGCCGCGCAGGTGCTGTCGCTCCAGACATTTGTCATTGTGCGTCCCATATCCAAAATCCGATCGACGCCCCAGATCATTCCCATGGCTTCCAGCGGCAGCCCTACGGCGTCAAAAATGATGACCATCATTACAAGGCCGGCGTGAGGAATGCCTGCTGCTCCTATGGAAGCCATGAGCGCCGTGATGATAACGGTAAATTGTTGCAGCAGAGTCAACTCGAATCCTAGAGCCTGCGCGATGAAAATGGCCGCTACGCATTCATAAAGCGCCGTGCCGTCCATATTGACGGTCGCGCCGAGCGGAAGGACGAAGTTGCTCACGCGTCTGTCTACGCCGACACGCCGCTGGGCGCAGGCCAGGGTAAGCGGGAGAGTGGCGCTGCTGGAGGCGGTGGAGAAGGCGGTCAGCAGGGAGGGCGACATGGCCATCATTAGTTTCCAGGGTGATAGGGAAGTAAAAATTTTTAACAGGAGAGGAAGCGTAATAAAAAAATGAACGGTTAAACCGAGAACGACCGTGGCAAAATACAAGGCCAGGGGAATGAAAACGTCGAAGCCTGTATCGATGATCAAGTTAAGAACCAGGCAAAATACGCCGTAAGGCGCTAGATTAATGATGAACAGCGTCATGTTTATGATCACGTCCAGAAACGCTTTGAATAGAGAAACAATCTGGCTGCGCGCAGCTTCGGAGACGCGATACGTGAACACGGAGAACATGACGGCGAAGAATATAACCGAGACCATATCGCCCGAGGCGATGACATGAAATATGTTGCTGGGGACAATATCCGCTATAAAATCGCTCCAAGGCTTCGCTTTTCCAATTTCCACCACCGCATTTTCAGGGATCGGGATGTTGCTTCCAACGCCAGGGCGGAGAAGATTGACCAGAACAGAGCCGGTGAGAATCGCCAGCAAAGAACTGATCAAGTAGAATCCAATTGTACGAGCGCCTAATCGGCCTAGATTTTGAAGTTTACCCTCTCCTACAATTCCACAAAATAAGGACAAAAAAACTATAGGAATGACGATCATTTTCAGCGAATTGAGGAAGATTTTGCCGATCGTTTCAAAAAATGGAGAGAGATATTGTGACGAAAAGTTTTGCAATCCCAAGAGTTGAATCAACACGCCTAAAATCATGGCTGCGAGTAAACCGATAAAAATCTTGGTATGTAATTTCATAGACTCCCATTTACTCCAATCAATAAAATGATCTATGTACTAAATCCCGGTAATGCACAAAAAATGACAAAAATGAACTGAGATTTACGATGAAATCGAAATATGCAACACACCCAAGAATACTCGCTCTTACTATGGCATAAATATCAAGAATCTCCAATAGCGGCTCGTTTTTTATGAAAACAGCCTTTTTGTCCATAATGTTATCGCATTGTGCTTTGAAAAATAAAGGGAGCAGTTATAATGATAAATACTTAGAAATAAGTAGTCATGTTCATATTATTAGATTATTATATTATTATGAAAAAGCGATATGGAGCAAGAATGTGGATGTTGAATCGATTATGTATGGAGGCATTGAATGTCATCAAAGAGAGAGCATAAAGGGTTTACATTAATTGAGTTATTGATCGTCGTGGCGATCATCGGAATCTTGGCGGCTATAGCCGTTCCCAATTTTCTGAATGCACAGATTCGAGCGAAAGTATCGCGATGTAAAGCGGATTTGAAGGCTTTGGGCATGGCGGAAGAAATGTATTTTTTAGATAACAACCGCTACACTTTTCCCTTCCGGCTTCATCCGCTGACGAGTCCGGTCAGTTATATCGCTTCGATTCCATCGGATGTTTTTGCTCCACAGCATGTTGGAGCGAACGCAAATTCGGAAGCGGGAGCTGCGTTTACTTGGTATCGTTACGTTTACGGTTCGAAAGATCCTAATTGGGGCGGTTCTGCCGGATTGCGAGCCGAGCATTGCGCTGATTATTACGCTTATTTCAGCCCATTCGCCCAACGCGGCGAAGCGGTGACATTGGCGGCAAACGATTGTCCTACAGTTTGGCTGATTAAATCGTTCGGACCCAATATAGGGAAAACGAGTTTGGCCGGTGGAAATAACGGCGATGATTACACTCTTCGCTACGATTCCAGCAATGGTTTGATCAGCATAGGCGATATTGCCGTATTTGGACCAGGGAATCTCGTTGAATAACATCGATTTCAGAAATAATGTAAAAACCGCGCTTCAATCCAAGTATTGCAGCGCGGTTTTTTTTATGATTTTTTACTGACATATTTGGGATAGAGGATTTTTTTTACGAGAATTGACAAGAACACATTTACTGATTCTCCTTATGAAATACAATCTTTTACGACTTGATTGATTCGAACATGCGAATAAGTGAATCTATGCTGGAGGCGTAGGATGTACAAACTTAACAGTCGTAGGGGATTTACTCTTATTGAGTTGTTGATTGTCGTCGCTATTATTGGAATTCTCGCGGCGATCGCGGTGCCCAATTTTCTGAATGCGCAGATTCGGGCGAAAATCTCGCGGTGTAAAGCGGATCTAAAGGCATTGGGCATGGCGGAAGAGATGTATTACTTGGATAACAACCGCTATACCTATCCATTCATGCTGCATCCATTGACCAGTCCGATTAATTACATCGCCTCCGTTCCGACGGATGTGTTTGCGCCCGAACACTTGAAAGCCAATGCGAACAGCGAAACGGGCGCGCAATTCACTTGGTACCGGTATGTCTATGGGGCTTCGGACGATTGGGGCGGCAGTGCAAGCCTGCGAACGGCGCAATGCGCCGATTATTACGCCTATTTTCCTCCCTTCGCCATGCGTAGCGATGCGGTTAATTTGGCGAATAGCAAAAGCTGTCCGACGGTTTGGCTGATTAAATCGTTTGGACCGAATGTCGGAAAGACAAGTTTAGCCGGCGGGAACAACGGAGACGATTTTACGCTGCGCTACGATTCGAGCAACGGCCTTATCAGCATTGGAGATTTGGCCGTATTTGGACCAGGGAACATGGTGGAATAACACAGAAAAAATCGCCAAGATTCAGAATGAAGCGCGCCCGGCCGTCATGGCCGGGCGCGTTGGTTTAAAGAAATCCGTGAATGTTTTAGTACATTTGGATGCTGGAGCCGCCGTCGATGGGAAGGATGACGCCCGTGATGTATTTGGCGGCCTGCGAGCAGAGATACACGGCCGCGTATCCAATATCTTCCGGATCGCCCCGCCGATTCATGGGAGTTCGGCGCAGAACACGCTCCAACCGCTCCGGATCGTTGTCAAACGCATTGCGGGAAATTTCTGTAATGATAAAGCCGGGCGCGATGGCGTTGACGCGAACGCCGTGCGGAGATAATTCGGCCGCCAGTGTTCCTACCAGTCCTACATAAGCGGATTTTGCGGCGGAATAGGCCACGGTTTGCGGCAGGCCGAATAGAGAAGTCATGGAGGCGATAAAAAGAATCGAGCCGCGTCCGCGCTCAATCATGATGGGAGCGACTGCCCGCGTGAGAGCGAAAGAACCGTTTACATGCGTATTCAGGATCTGCAAAAATTCTTCGCTGGTTGTTTCGAGCGCGGATTTTTTGAGATGATTGCCGGCGTTATTGATTAAAATAGTCGGGGATCCGATTCGGTCTTGAATGCGATTCAGCATTCGGGACGCTTCATCCAGTTGCGTTACATCGAATATTTCATAGGCCGCCAGCGAGCCGATCGATTGCACGGCTTCCTGCAGAACATTCTCGCGCCGGCCGGCCAGAATGACCTGAGCGCCGGCCTGAGCCATGCATCGGGCCATGCCCAAGCCGATTCCCGTCCCCCCGCCTGTAATTAAAGCAATTTCTCCTTCCAGAGAAAAAGGACCTTCCATCATGACATTATTCTCCAACGATGTTATTTCGGTTATGAAATTTTACGAACGATTTATAGCGCAACGATCTCGCCGGTTATTTTAACAATTTTTCGAACGGAGGCGTATAGGTGAATCCTGTGTAAGGATTATCGGGCAAATGACGTATCGTCCACAAGTAATACATTGTAAAGCCCGGGGCCGCGGTTTGGGAATGATCGCGTTCGCCGGTGATTCGCAGGAGATCGTGGTTGTAAATTTTAAACACTTCTTCGCCCAGTTCGCCGTGACCATACCCCCATTCCGGATCAAAGCGGTAATAGTAGAGTTCCGGCTGAGAATGATGGTGAGGCGGATAACTGCTCCAGCGGCCGGGAAAATTGATCACTTCGCCGAGAACCAGATTGGCTTCGGGAGGCGCATTGCGCCGGTCGAAAACGCAGCGTACGATTCGGTAGCCCGCGTCGTTGAGAATGCCCTTGCCCCGGTGTTCGTTCTCCACTTCGCCGGGCGGATATACGCGCGGGGAAAACGACTGGGCGTTGGGCGTCATGATCAGGGCGATTTCCGTGCGTGAGCGGGCTTTCACCGTTATCGGCGTGCGAGCCGGCGCGTGAACCGCCCAGGGAGGCTGATCGAACCAGGAATATCGATCGAATTCGATTGTATTTTGCTGGACGATGATATCGCCGCCTCCTTGAACAATCAGAATCGCGGCTTCATTTTCTTCTGATATGAAATGATGCGTCCGGCCCGGTTCAAGCACGAAGACGCCGAAATCGATCTTCGTCTCCTCATCGTTTTCCAGAAAAGGATTCCAGCCGGTTTGGAGAGGTTGGCTTCGATACGGCGTCAATAGATCTTGCTTCATCTTTTCACCTTGAATCATCGCATCGGAATGCTCCCGCGCTTAAGCGTCGGGATTGGGAATCATGCGGTCGCGGATGACTTGCACTAACGACTGGTATCCGGCCAAAAACTGGCGGAGAGTGCGCCGGTTGGGGCCGAATGAATCGAATTCCGCCGGCGTCATGCCGTCGATTTCATAGGCTCTGCGGAAATCATAAATTTTTCGTTGCAACTCGTCTACTATTGCGGCGTCTACAGGGACATCAATGCGAGGCGCGACCGGCACGTCGGAATGGTTGAAGCGAATCTGCCATTCGTAGGGGATCGAAACGATGAGGTCGCCCCCGATGAATTCGGACCAATGCATGTGGCAGCGATAGGCGGCCGAGAGCAGACGGATGCGATAGCCGCGCTCTTGATAGAGGGCGTAAGCTTTTTTCATGATGGCGACTCCGGCGTAATTCAAATACCCCGGATCGGTGATGATGTCGTCGCGTTCGGTGACGACGCGAAGCCAGTCGTCGATGCGGCCGACCATAATCGTGCAGACGGGCGCCATGCTTTCGACGTCCTGGCCCTCCGCTTCGCGCCGCTTCAGGCCGCGCTCCACCGCTTCGGCGACGGCGACCGCCTGCGGCACGGAAAAACTGACGGTGGCGTTGATGTTGACGCCCAGATAGGTCGCTTCTTCGATGGCTTGAATCCCGGCGGAAGACACGGGGATTTTAACTTGCATGTTAGGGGCCAGCGTGTGAAAATATTGAGCCTGTTTGACGATGCGGTCGGCGTTAAGAAAATACTTGGGGTTGGTCTGTATGGATAAGCGTCCTTTTTTCCCTTGGTGGCGCTCGAAGGCGGGAAGAAGCTGTTGTGCGCCTTTCACAGCCAGTTCTTCAATCACTTTCCAGGTGATTTCATCTTCCGTCGCCGTGCGATTTTCTCTGATGATTTCATGAATGCGATCCGACCAAAGCAGCATTTCTTTCTTTAATACATTGCCGACGATGACTGGATTGGTGGTTGCGCCGACGGCGCCGTGTTCGATCGCATAACTCAATTCTTCTTGAGAGCACGAGTCGTTCCAAAGGTCCGTACAGGTCGTGCAGGTCATTTCATGAAGAGGGCTTTTGTAGGACGATGGCGAAGGGCGGTTTGAAATTTGATTCATATCGCTGTCTCCACTCGTTGGAATGATGGATGATCAGAAATAAAAACAAAGCGAATATTAAATGTAAATCTTTGTTTTATGGATCATAAATGATAACAAGATGTTTTGACAACCCCTCACTCCAATTGCTGCTTTTGCGTTCGACCATTTTTATAGCAAAATTATAGAATTCAAAAATTGGAAGAAGATTCTTTTGCGTTGATCTTGTGCGTTTTTCATAGTAGCATGTTTCAATCATCGCGCCGTTCATCCATGCTGAAAGAAAAGCAATGCGCCCGCAAGTTTAAAGCGGCGATCGTAGAATTCGCTCCATTTCCGGCAGGCCGGGCGTAGAAGGAGCCATGTAAAAAGATGATAACCTTGAAAAATTATATCAATGGCCAGTGGCGCGAGAGCGCATCCCGTGAAACGGTCGATGTCGCCAACCCCAGCACCAGGGAAATACTAGCCAGAAATCCACTCTCGACCGCCGAAGAAACGAATGAGGCGATCCGTGCAGCGTCCGCCGCTTTTGCAGGATGGCGTCAAACGCCCGCCTCCGCCCGTGTTCTGCCTTTATATAAACTGACGGAATTGATTCGGGAGCATCAACAGGAGATCGCTCGCATTCTTGTCGCTGAAATGGGGAAGTCCATGGCGGACGCCGAAGCGGAAATGAAGCGCGCGTTGGAAAATTGTGAAGCGGCTTGCGGCATGCCGATTTTACAGCAGGGCGATAAATTGATCGGCTGTTCATACGGCATTGACGGCGAAGTGATTCGCATGCCGATCGGAGTGTTTACGATGATCGCCCCATTTAATTTCCCCGCGATGGTTCCCTTCTGGTTTATTCCCTATGCTCTGGCGACGGGGAACACGTATGTCATTAAACCGTCGCCGCGAGTTCCAATGACGATGGGGCGTTTAACCGAATTGATCGATCAGTCGGGATTTCCCTCCGGCGTCTTTAATCTTGTCAACGGAGATAAAGCGGTAGCCAATGCATTGATGGAGCATCCGGAGGTGAAGGGCGTCTCTATGGTGGGATCGACGGCGACATGCCGAATCGTTGCGGAAAAATGCGCGCAGAATAACAAGCGATTTCAAGCGATGGGCGGCGCCAAGAATCATTTGGTGATTATGCCCGATGCGAAGATGGACCAAGTCATTCGCAACATGACGACTTCCTGCTACGGATGCGCCGGTCAGCGGTGCATGGCCTCTTCGGCGATTGTGGCGGTCGGCGACGAAATCTACAAGCAGACCTGCGAGCGCTTCATCGAAGATTCGAAAAATGTGATTGCCGGGAATCCTCTCGATCCTAAAAATATTAACGAGCCGATGCTCATGGGGCCGGTGATTTCGGAGAAAGCGAAGAATTTCATCCATGAAATGATCGAGAAGGGAATCGAAGAAGGCGCAACACTGGCATTGGACGGCCGGGGCGTCTCGCCGGCTGGCTGTGAAGGCGGCTATTTCGTCGGACCGACGGTATTCACCGACGTCAAGCCGGGGATGGAGATACACAAAACAGAAATCTTCGGGCCGGTGGTCGTCATCCTCAAAGCCGATTCGCTGGAGGAGGCGATTCGGATCATCAACGATCATCAATATGGAAACGGCGCATCCATCTACACGCAAAACGGATTCTACGCGCGCGAGTTCAAATTGAACGTCGAGTGCGGCATGATCGGCGTGAACGTCGGCATCCCCGCGCCGGTCGCTTATCTGCCTTTTGGCGGGATGAAAGCGTCGCAGTTTTCCCACATCAAAGCGCAGGGCAGAGCGGTGGTGAATTTCTTTACGGAAGAGCGCATTGTCACGGAGCGATACTGGCCGGAAAAATAATCATCGAACGAGAAACGATTTTAAATCCGTGAAATTCCTTTTTGGAGATTTTATGGGTAAGATGAATTAAACAGCAAGAATTTAATATTTTTTCACTCAAGGAGCCGCTCATGAAAGTCGTAGCGTTTAACGGCAGCGCCCGAAAAGACGGCAATACCGCCATAATGGTCAACTATGTATTGCGAGAACTTGAAAGCGAAGGCATTGAAACCGAATTGATCCAATTTTCCGGAAAATCCATTCGAGGATGCCTGGCATGTTACTCATGTTTTGAGAAAAAGAATCAGCGCTGCTCGAATACGAGCGATATCGGGAATGAATGCATCGAAAAGATCATCGAAGCCGACGGCGTCATTCTCGCATCGCCAACCTATTTTTCCGATGTATCCGCGGAATTGAAAGCTCTGATCGACCGCGCCGGCCTGGTCGCCAAAGCGAATGACAGTTTATTCAGGCGCAAAGTGGGAGCGGCCGTCGTCGCCGTTCGCCGCGGGGGAGAGATTCACGCCTTCGATACGATCAACCACTTCTTCCTGATCAGCGAAATGATCATCCCCGGATCGATCTATTGGAATATGGGATTCGGACTGGATAAAGGTCAAGTGGAAAATGACGAAGAAGGCATCCGCACCATGAAAACTCTCGGACGGAACATGGCCTGGCTGTTGAAAAAAATTCATGCCTGATGGGGAAGCGCCCCTTTTGAAATCTGATTTTCCTGTACTGGATATGACATCCAAAACGGAAGGCGGGAAACGAAGCGCCGTTTCCCGCCTTCTCATAATAAGGTCTACTTTCTTTCTTTTGCGTTATATTGTTATGATTCAACTCCATCTATTCATCATGGAATGCGTTTCATCAAATCCTTGACGGCGGCCTCCAATTGATCGTCGCGATTTTCCGTTTCGGCTTCGGGAGTCTGAGGAATCAGGATGTCAGGAACGGCGCCGTGGTTTTCCATGTCCAAATTGTTCGAAGCGACGTACCATCCCCGGAAAGGCAGGCGGACGCGAGTTCCGTCTATCAGGCTGAAGGCGCCGGTGCTGATCACCGATCCGTTTGTCTCTTGTCCGACGAGAGTTCCCCGCTTCAAGGTTTTGAAGGCGTGCGAAATAATCTCCGCGTTGGAGAAACTTTTTTCGTTGCAGAGCATGTCGATTGGCAGCGTATAGCGTTGAATGAACAAGCGGTCTTGGGGATAGAATCCTTTGAGGGAAGGATCGGCGCCCCGCGGGATGGTGTAGGCATGCTGTTGGACCATAATAGAGGATAGCAAGCGATCGGTCGTCCAGCCGCCGCCGTTATTTCGGACATCGATGATCAAGCCTTTTTTCCCATCCGCCGCCGCGTAGAGATCCCGTTCAAAAAAATCCAACGAGGGCTGGTTCATGGCCTGAATGTGAATATAGCCCAGTGCGCCGTTCGACAATTCATTGACCTTTTCGGCGTTGCGCATTCGCCAGTCGTTGTATTTTAATTGACGCTCTTCTCCGAACCCGATCGGAGTGAGAAGGACGTCAAGATGATGCTCGTTTTCATCCGGAAGCGTCCGACGAATCGTGAGCAAGACTTCTTTTCCGACTTTTCCGCGCAGGCGCGCTTCGAGAGTATCGTTTTCCGAAAAGGTTTCTTTATCGACGGCGATGATGACATCGCCCGGTTCGAGAGACATGACGCCCTGATCGGCGGGCGATTGGGGAATGACGCGAAGTATCTCGAAGCCGTCGCCGGTGCGCTGGTGAAGCGTTCCCAAGCGGCCCATCGATTGCGCGTTCGGCGCCGAATATCCCTCCGAATAAACGCCCAAATGCGAACCGCTCAGTTCGCCGAAGAGGTACATCCCTACGCGGTTGAATTCGGCGCCCGTGCGAGTCTTGGCGGCCAGTTGTCGATAATCTTCCGATAATTGATGCCAATCGAGCCCCTTCAATGTGGGATGATAAAATCGTGCGCCCAAAGTCCGAGCCATTTCGTCGAATTTTTGTACGGCCTGCTTTTGCAGATCGATTTGCAATTTGCCTTCGATATCGTAATAATCGATTTTCCCGTCGCTGATCGAGATCAATCCAGCTCGTCCCTTCGAAACAAACGCCGCTTTGTCTCCTGGAAGAGTTAGCACCTGCACAGAGACCGAATCGCCCAGCCGCTTCAATTCTTTGCCGTCCCATTGAATGACAAATAATCCTTCTTTGTCCGTGCTTCCACTGAAGATCAGTTTGTCGCCGGCGGGAGTCATCTCATTGTTGCCTTCGGAGCCGCTCAGAGTCGTGACGCGACGCAAGCGCAGGTAAGCGTCGTCCAGATCCAGTTTTTCGATCGGCTGGATCATTCCTTGGTTTTCATCTTCTTCATCATCTTCCACATCTTCTTTTTGGTCATCCTTGTCTTCATCTTTATCGGGTTTGTCTTCTTCGGAATCGTCCGGCGGATCGATGCGCAGAGGCTTGCGTTTTTTGGATTTTTCGACGGCTTCCTTGAAATAATCCTGCAGTTCTTTCTCTGTATACGATTCCAAATCTCGATCTAAAAAGACCAGCCACACATCGAATTCTTCATTGATGCGTTCGGAGATGAAACTCAAGATTTTTCCATCCGCTGACCAGCGGGGATTCAAATCGTTATCGGGATGCCGCGTGATATTGACGGGATCGGCGCTTCCATCCACCGGGACAATCCAAATATCGCTGTTGAAGTTCATATTGTTTTGATGATAAGCGATGTAGCGTCCATCGGGGCTCCAGCGCCAATCCATCCAGAAATCCCACCCCTCCACCAGGCGGCGCGACTCTTTCGTTTCCAGATTCATAACCATGAGATCGCCGAGGGCTCGTTTGTAAGCCAGCCATGCGCCATCAGGCGATGGACTCGGGGCGCCATCGTTTGTTTCCTCATCAACAACGGGCGTGATCTGAAATTGAATGGCGTCATGCCATCGCTCGGGCTGCCGTTCTTTAGGAAGATCTTTTTTCTTTTTCCCGCCGTTCTTATCGTCGTCATTTTCTGCATCATCGTCTGAGTCCGCATCGTCTTTGTCTTCGTTTTCCGGTTTGGGATTGACGATCGATTCGAAGTCTTCCTTCACTTCGCTTCGAGACAGGCTAACTTCGGCGCAATAAATCGAATTCGAACCGCTGCTGTCGCTGACAAAGTACAGTTTCAATCCATCCGGCGACCAGGCGATGTCTCGTTCGCGGGCGTGGGAATAGGTGACGCGCTGGGTGGGGCTTTTGTCGTCGATGTTCCGGATAAAGACTTCGCCGTAAGCGATGTAAGCCATGACTTGGCCGTCGGGGCTGATTCGAGCCTCGTTGATTTCACGCTGTATATCCTTTAAGACGACATTGTCGCTTTCGTCTTCGTTGGCGGTAAATGTCAATTCGACGGCGCTCGGCTTTTCTTCCTTTAAGTTGATGCGGTACAGCTTATCCCAGACGGCCGCTACGGCGACGCTGTCATTGGCGGCTGCGTCGAATTCTTTGATGTCATGATCCGTAAAAAACGTCAATTGCTTCACCGGATGCGAAGGTTGGCTGAGATCCATATGATATAGATTGACGCGTTCGTCTTCACGGTCGGAAAGAAAATAAACGGATTGATTGTTGGACCACCGCGCTTTTCCATCCTTCCCCTTCCAATTTGTCAATTGTTCGAACGATTTGTCTTCGATGGAATAAAGCCAGACGTCGTTTTGATCCGAACCGTAATAAAAGCGGCGCGTCCAACCGATTCCGCCTCGTGTAAAAAGACAGAAGCGGCCGTCCGGGCTGATGTGGGGATCGCCTCCGTAGGCGTCATGAATTCGATGCAGGGCGCCCCCGTTCTGCGACGCCCAATAAGGCCGTGGGGATCGATACAGGTCTCCTTCCATGGAAGAGGAAAAAGTCACAATCGAATCGCCGTTCGCTCCAACGCTGAATCCGTACAGAGCGCAGGATTGGTCGGTGTCGGTTATAAGCCGGATATTCGTTCCATCGGAATTCATGACATAGATTTTCGGAGCGCCGTCGCGGTTCGATTCAAAGGCGATCCAGTTTCCATCGAGGCTCCAGGCCGAACGCGTCTCTTCAGCGGGATGAGACGTCAGCCGCTCCGCGCGGCCTCCGTCGCTTGACGCCTTCCAAAGATCGCCGCGCCATGAAAAAACGATCTGCGAACCGTCCGGGCTGATAGAAGGATAATCGGGTAAATCAACGTTGCCGGCGATTGACCAAGACGGATTCAATAAGATCGCGCTAACAAAAAGAGTGAATATCATGAGAATGTTGGATCGCTTCATTTTATCATCCTTGTATAAAATTTTCTGTAATGTTGAATTTATACCAATTATTAATTTGATTTGATAGGATGCTGCTTGAAAGAATGAAAGCCCGGCTGTCTCTTTGACGATTCATCCGCTCTTCGCGGATGGCGTCGATCGCAGATGGTGATATTCACGAAAAATTCTATTATCATGATCCAATCGTACAATTCGCCATTTTCGAATAGGAGTTGAATCCATTGAATCCAACCGATCCTATCATCGCGAACGACGCCGTCGTTCTTGGTATATTGATCATGATACTGGCCCTGGTTTTTGGAACCGCGTCCAGCGCAAAACCGATTTTTCAGAAGTTTTACCGCTTCGTTCCTTCGATTCTCCTATGCTATTTTATCCCGGCCATTTTGAGCAGCCTGGGTCTGATTTCCGCCGAGGCGTCCAACCTATATCATGTTACGTCCCGTTATTTACTGCCCGCCTGTTTGGTGCTTTTAACATTGAGCGTCGATCTCAAATCCGTTTTGCGCCTCGGCCCGAAAATGCTGATCATGTTTTTCACCGGCGCGGCGGGCATCGTGTTGGGCGGCCCTCTGGCCATTCTCGCGGTATCGTTCTTCAGTCCTGAGACTGTCGCGGGGGAAGGTCCTGACTCCGTCTGGCGCGGCCTGACGACGGTTGCGGGAAGTTGGATCGGCGGCGGCGCCAATCAAGCGGCGATGAAAGAGATCTTCAATGTAGGCGATTCTATTTTTGGGACGCTGGTGGCGGTCGATGTTCTTGTCGCCAATCTCTGGATGGCGGTTTTGCTGTTGATGGCGGGCAATGCGAAAGAGATCGATCGACTTAACGGCGCCGACTCGAGCGACATCGAAGCGCTGCGCCGCCGCATGGAAGAATACAAATCGCAGATCGACCGCATACCGACCTTGGCCGATACTATGAAAGTTTTGGCGGCGGGATTCGGCGTGACGGCGCTGGCCCATCTGGGAGGCGATTATTTAAGCCAAACCATCGAAAACGCCTATCCGTCGCTGGCCCGGTTTAGTTTAACCAGTTCGTTTTTTTGGATTGTGGTTATTGCGACGACGGGAGGCTTGCTGCTGTCATTCACACCCGCCCGGCGTTTGGAAGGCGCCGGCGCGTCTCGCATCGGTTCGGTCTTTCTGTATTTGTTGGTCGCCTCGATCGGCATGAAAATGAATATCGCGTCGGTTGTCGACTCTCCCGGCTTGTATCTGGTCGGCTTCATCTGGATTTCATTTCATGCATTGCTTTTATTGATTGTTGGGAAATTGATCAAAGCGCCGGTTTTCTTTTTGGCGGTCGGCAGCCAAGCCAACATCGGCGGCGCCGCCTCCGCGCCCATCGTCGCCAGCGCATTTCATCCAGCTCTGGCGCCGGTCGGCGTTTTGGTCGCCGTCGTCGGCTATGCGCTGGGAACCTACGGCGCGTGGCTTTGCGGTCAGCTGATGCGCGCCGTCGCCCCCATGTAGAAATCAAGACGCTTACATTTCATCCAAAGCGACCGGCCGTTTTTCTTGCAAGGAGCGCTGCGCCGCCAAGCCCATCACCACGGGAATGCGGCCGTCGATTCCTGTTACGACCGGCTCCGCATCCTCGATAATGGCTGAAACGAACAGTTTCATTTCAGCGATATACGAGTCGATGTAGCGATCCATGAAGAAGTGATGCGGCAGAGGCGAATGAATGCCATCGACATTGCTGATAATCGTACGCGTGGGAGCGTTGTTCTCTGCGGCGATCATCCCTTCGGAGCCGAAAACTTCCACTCGTTGGTCATAGCCGTAAATGGCTTGCCGGCTGTTGTCAATCGTTCCGATGGCGCCGTTTGCGAAATGCAGCGTAATGACGGCGGTGTCGATGTCGCCGGCTTCTCCGATTCTCGGATCGACCAGCACGCCCCCCGCCGCATATAAGGAAATCACTTCGCTGCCAGCCAGGTAGCGAGCCATGTCAAAATCGTGAATGGTCATATCCAGGAACATCCCGCCGGACGCATGGATATAATCAATCGGAGGCGGGGCGGGATCGCGGCTGGTGATTCGCACGATGTGCGGTTCGCCGATAGCGCCTTCCACGATGGTTCGATGCACTTCCTGGAAGTTCGGATCGAAGCGGCGATTGAATCCGACCTGAAACTTGACGCCGGCTTTCTTGACCGCCTGCAAGGTTTGATCGATCCGCGCGAGGTTGTAATCAATGGGCTTCTCGCAAAATATCTGCTTCCCGGCGGCCGCCGCTTGTTCGATCAGCTGCGCATGCGTGTCCGTCGACGAGCAGATGACCACGGCATCGATCTTTTCGTTGGCAAAAATCGGCTCCGCCTTGTCGTAGACGTGGGGAATTTGAAAGCGGGCCGCGCATTCCTGCGCGGAAGAAAAATTTACATCGCAAACCGCCTCCAGGCGCGCATGGGGAATACGATAGGCGATATGTTCTGCATGAACCTTGCCGATCCGGCCGGTTCCGATCAATCCGATGGATACCTCGCTCCTTGTCGTCATGGCACGTTCCTCTGCATTATCGTTTCTATTTTGATAGGCTCGCGTATTTACGTAATGTCGCCGTTTTAGAGTCCAAGCGTCAACAAATAATTCCGGTTTCTTTTTGCGCTTTCCAAAGGCGTTCCCATGCCGGGAAGAACATCCTGTTCGACGACGATCCATCCGTTGTAATCTCGGGCTTTCAATTCACGCACTATGGCGGGAAAATCGACCGAACCTTTGCCCAGTTCGCAGAAGACGCCGTTCTTGACGGCTTTGAAATAATCCCAGCCGTTATTGCGGGCCGGCCCCGCTATGCCGGGATGGCAGTCTTTGAAATGCACATGCCAGATGCGCTCTGCAAAGGATTTTAATCCCTCGACGGCGTTTCCCCCGCCATATTCATAATGCCCCGTATCGAAGCAAAGGCCAATGATCTCGGGATCGGTCAGGGAAAGAAAGCGGCCCACTTCCTCCGGAGTTTCCACGTAGCCGGCGCAGTGATGGTGAAACACTGTTCGGATTCCGGTTTCTTCTTTGACGGTTTTAGCGATCCGTTCGGCGCCTTGCGCGAATAGTATCCATTGATCGTCTGTCAGGCCGTCCTCCGTTTGAATTCGGCCGGCTTTGCGCGTGCGGTTTTCGACCGTTCCATTATCGTCTGCAAGCACTAAAAAAGGCGATTCGCTGACGGCGGCCAACAATCCGGCGGTTTTAACAGCGAGCGAAATTCCTTCCTCATGGGCGTCTGGATTCGCCAAGGCGATAGGGACAAAGGCGCCCAGCATAGTCAATCCGCGTTGATCCAATTCTTCGCGAAGAACGAGAGGATCGGTCGGCATGAATCCCCAATCTCCCAATTCCGTCCCTGCATAAAGAGATTGCGCCATTTCGTCTAATACGTTTGCATACCCGGCGGCTTCGCCGTCAAGATCAAATTCCAATACTCCCCAAGAACAAGGCGCATTGGCGACTTTAATGCGACTCATCGGTTTTCTCCATTCTTTTAATTCTCATATAACAATGTCTACCGGCATCCATCTTATCCGTTTTTGGATTCGTTTGCAGAGCCGACATTTTCTTTTGTAATCAATTCAATTTTAACCGGGATTTTGTCGGGAATGGATTCGCCGTTTAGAACGTTGACGGCATTCACAACGGCGGCGCGGCCCATTTCATCGGGGAATTGGGCGATGGAGCCCTCCATGCGCCCCTGGCGGATGGCGGATCGCGCCTCCTCGATGGCGTCGAAGCCGATTACGGCGATTTCGCCTTCTTTGCCCGCCGCTTTAATCGCTTCCACAGCGCCCAAAGCCATCATGTCGTTGGTCGAAAAAAGCGCTTTGACATTGGGATGCGTTTGAAGGATGTTCTGAAAGACGTTGAAGCCCTGATCGCGCTCTGTATTGGCGGGCTGCGAAGCGGCGATGGTTAAATAAGGCGCATCTTTTACGCCGTCCAAAAAACCTTGGAGGCGCGAATCGTGAGTTTCATGGCCGGGAATCCCTTCCAGTATCACCAATTCTGTGGGCTCCTGAAATTTCTGGGCAAAATGCCTCCCGGCCAGCAGGCCGCCTTGGTAGTTGTCAGAACCAATGAAGGTGACATACGACACATTCATGTCCTGCGCGGTCTTTTCATCGACTTTGGTGTCGACGATCAAAACGGGAATATTAGCCTGGTTCGCTTTAGCAATCGCCGACACCACTTCACGCGAACCGCTGGGAGTGATGCAAAGCGCGTCGACGTTGGTTTCGATCAGGTTTTCGATAATCTGCATCTGGCGTTCTACGTCGATTTCCCGGTCGGCGGCCTGTACGATCAGTTCGACATTCAATCTTTCAGCCGCCTCCCTCGCTCCTTCCTCCATGCGGATAAAAAATGGATTGTTAAGCGTTTTCATCACAAAACCGATGCGCGGTTTTTGGAATTGCGTCGACTGCGGTTCGCGGTTGCATCCTCCCGCGCAAAGAAAAACGATCAATCCTAATAGAACCGGCCATCGTTTCATGATTTTATCTCCTCCTATGATTTTTTCGGCGATTTCGATTTCAGATAGGTATCCAATAAGGCGGCGATTACGATAACGCCGCCGATTACGATATTTTGAAAGTTGGAAGATACGTTCAATAAATTGAGCCCATTGCGCAGAACCTGAATGATCAAGGCGCCGATCAGCGTTCCGCTGACGCTGCCTTCGCCTCCCATTAAGCTGGTCCCGCCGATCACTGTCGCGGCAATCGCGTCCAACTCGTAGTTGATGCCCGCCAGCGGCTGCGCGGAATTGAGGCGGGATGTCAATAAAATGGCGGCGACCGCGCAGGTAAAGCCGGAAAGCGCATAGACCGTCATTTTGTAAATGCGAACATTGACGCCGGACAAATAGGCGGCTGATTCATTGCCCCCAATCGCATAAGTATATCGTCCGAATCGAGTCTTCGTCAAAATGAGATGAGCCGCCGCGTAGAGTGCAATCATAATCCAGATGGGGATCGGGATCCATAAAAAATGTTCGGTGGAAAGCGCCCGGAAGCCTTGTTCGAAGCCGGAAATGGGCCGTCCTCCCGTGACAACCAGCGCTCCGCCCCGGGCGACGCTCATCATCCCCAACGTGACGATGAAGGGCGGCAGTTTCCCCCAGCTAACAAGAGCGCCATTGATCGCTCCCGCTCCGATTCCCACAAATGCAGCCGTCAACAGCGCCAGAGGCAGGGGAATGCCGGCGTGTAAAACGCCGGCCAGGATGACGCCGACAAACGCCAGAACCGATCCCACCGATAAATCGATGCCCGCCGTCAAAATGACAAAGGTCATTCCAATAGAGATGATGGCATTGATCGAAGATTGCTGGGCGACATTCTTTAGGTTAGAGACCGTCAAGAAGTGAGGCGTCGCAATCCAGAGCACAATGCAGAGGAACGCCAATCCCGCTAGAGGCCCCAGCCAGCGTCCTGCATGGAATGATTTAAAATTTACCGATGTATGCGCCAATAATCCATTCCGCTTTTTGTTATTCACATTCAACACAAAGGATCGTATTGTATTTTTCTAAAATGAAATTTGTCATACTCTTATTATCAAATAATGTGACCGACAAAATCAGAATAATACTCAGAATAATGGAATTCTCTCGTAAATTTCTAGTCCACATAGATAAAATACACTGTTCTTTTTCGATGAACTGCCTTATGATTATCGTCGATTTCAAAACGGGTGGATTGAATAGAACAGCTGCTCAAGCCATTTACATGCATTGGCGCAATGGATCTGTCTGTCATGCAAGAACATTTTTATGGCTGAATCTTTCATAACAAAGCGAAAGGGGATGTACCGATGGGAGAAACACGTCGATTAACCATGGCGCAGGCGCTGCTCAAGTTTTTATGCAGCCAATATGTGGAGCGAGATGGAGTCGAACATCGATTTTTTGAAGGCGTGTTCGGAATTTTCGGACACGGCATGGTAGCCGGATTAGGTTTAGCGCTGGAGGAATATCAAGATCAGATCCGCTATTTCCAATGCCGCAAC
>JAFGTC010000299.1 GCA_016934335.1 Candidatus Omnitrophota bacterium
ATTGCGGATGGCGGATTCCATCTCTTCCGCCGCGTCGCGCGTAAAGTCGCGCAGGCGGACGTAGCCGATGGTGGAATCGAGCATGTATTGTTCGCTGTCGGGGACGGCGCTGACGTGAATGACGGCGCGGGTCAAGGTTTTTTTAAGCAGTTCCTTTTCGCCTTTTCGCGCAATGGTGATGGTGACTTGGGTGTCCGGCTCCCCTTTGAGTTGTTTGATGACGTTTTCGATGGACACGCCTCGAGTGCTTTTGCCTTCGATTTCCACAATTTTGTCGCCGCTCATGAGGCCTGCTTTGCTGGCGGGCGTATCGGGCAGCGGTTCGACGACCGTGAGCCAGCCGTTCACCATTTGGATCTGGATGCCCAGTCCGCCGAAGGATCCCTGAGTCTGATCGTTGAATTCTTTGGCTTCCTCTTGTTCGAGGAAGACGCTGTAGCGATCCAAACTGGAAACCATTCCATGAATGGCCCCTTTGACGAGATCTTCGGTTTCGGTCTTATCGGGATCGACGTAGTATTTTTGGATGGTGATAAGGACGTTGGTGAGAACTTTCAGTTTGCGCATATACTCGTCGACGTCTTCGTAGGCGAGAACGCTGCGCTGAACGCTCATGCCCATGCCGATGAAGACAAAAACCAGAATCGTGAGAAGGATAAAGACTTGTTTTCTACCCGGCGCTGCCATGGGGGCGTCTCCTTGGGAAATCATGGAATAAACGGCGAATCATGTTGAAATTACATTGTACTGAAAAATCAAGAAAATCAATTGCCGGCGCGGCGGCTGATGACATATTTTCACTCGGTGCTATTAACACTCGGCGCTATTAACGCTCGGCGCGATTAATACCCGTCGCGATTAACGCGGTCGAAGCCAATGCAGCGGATTCAACGCTTGATCGCTCCGCCGAATTTCGAAATGCATGTCCGAACCGGCCGCCCGGCCGATGTTCTGGCCGCCGGTCACGGTTTGATTTTCCGCGACGGAGGCTTTCACTTTGCCGTACACGGTTACGTAATCACCGCCGTGTTCGATGATGACAGTGGGGCCGAATCCGGCGATCTCTCCGGTGAAAAAGATAGATCCGCCCGCGGCGGAGCGTATCAGCTGATTTTTGTTGACTTGCACATCGATGCCATAACTCCTCATTTTAACACCGTATTCCGGGTGGGTAAACTCGCCGAACGGGCGTAGAATCGCTCCCTGCGCCGGCCAGGTCATTTTTCCCTGAAGGGGGGCGTCGGTTGGAGGCGCGAGTTCGGATAAGGGGATTTTGTTTTTTGCGGTCGAGGGGGCGTTCTGGGCTTGGGAGGCTTGGTTCTGCTGTGCGATCTGCCGTTTGCGCTCTTCTTCTTCCCGGCGGCGCTTCTCTTCGGCGAGCCGTTTTTGCTCGGCTATGCGCTTCTGTTCGGCGATGCGCCGTCGAATTTCCTCTTCCGCTTTGGCGATTTGGCTGCGCAGGGAATCGATTTTTCCCTGAATTTGATCGGTTAACTGAGCGGCTTCTTGGGCGGCGGCGGTTTTTTCGTTGAGAATTTGTTCGTAAATTTCTTTCTTTTCCAGATCGGCGGGAAGATATCGGGTGAAAATTCGATCCTGCAGCGCCTGTTTTTCTTCAATGATCTGCACCAATTCAGCCAGGCGAGGTTTTTCCGACTGCATCTCTTCGAAAAGGCTCCGGATGAATCGGGAAGCGGCTTCCCGGACCGCTTGCCGGGTTAATGGGCGCATGGGATTTTGATCGAAGGACGGCGGGGTGTCGTCGAGGATTTTCAGGTTGTTCTTGATGAAAAGAATCCTTTTGTCGTTGCGCTGTTGAATGAGGTCGATATCCGCTTGGGCCTCATCGATGGCTTTCTGCGCCTGGTCGAGGTTGTATTGATAGTTGCGCAGGATTTTATCGAAGCGCTTCAGGCTGGATTGATTGGATTGGATGGCGCGATCCAACTGTTTTTTCTTGGCTTGAAGTTCTTTGGCGCGCTTGGTTTCTTCCTGCAGTTTTTGGCGCAGGGTTTCGGCGCTTTGCTGCAGATTCTGGCTTTCCGCGGCGGGAATTGCATTGAAGAGTAAAAGAAAAAGCGCGGCATAGCGTATAAACCGGACGGCTGTCATGATTTCACACTCCCAAGGGGGGATGCACGGCGGCGCTGGAATCCGCGTCGCTGGTTCTCATCCACCAGCCGAGCAGGCAAATCGCCATAGATAAGGCGCCGGCCAGGCAGGCGCCTTCCAGCAAACTGCGGAGAAAATAGATGTTTGTCTGGTCTGGCGAGGGGAAGGGGTGCATCCAAAAGGCCAGAGAAAAGAATAGACTGAAGAGAACCGCCGAAGCGAATAGGTGCCACAGGATGAGGCGCAGCCAGATTCTCTCGGGTTTGACGTGGACGCCGGCGCCGCTGACGCCGGTGCGCACGATGTATTCGCGCCGAAGATGCCGCGGATAGCTGGCAAGCAGCCCGCCCAGAGCCGCCGCGATAAAGAAAATCGAGAGGATGGAGAAAAAGGTTCGCTCTTTTTGCCATTGATCCATAGCGGCGCTGAAACGCTCGAGTCGATTTTGATCCCAATGGAGTTGGGCGACGCCAGTCGCCCGGCTGATTTTGTCGGCCAGAAGAGGCGCCTGCTCTCGAGGGCGGGGAAGAAATTCCGTTGTGGCGTAGAGAATGGCGGGCATGTGGGTTTTCCAGAGTTGGATCCAATCTTCTTCGTGTTCTTTGGGCCCCGTCCAGGAGGGGATGGGGCGATCGACGCCGGCGTTCGCAACGCCTTCAAAACTTTCGACTGTTGCCGCGAGTTCTTCCTGCTGGCTGCCGTTCAGAGATTCGTCGAGAGCGGCGGCATAACAGATGGGAAAAAGTTGCTGCTCCATCGCTTCTTTTTGGGCCTGGAAATGAATGAGAATCAAGGAGCGAAAAGCGACGCTGAAGGAAACGATGATCACGAGAGCGGAATAGGTCGAAAGTTTAAATAATTTCACAATGATTTTTTATGTTTTCCAATAAGGTTTTGGATCCGATTCTATTAACTAACGGATGATCTTTCATGAAAATCACCTTTTTTATGGGAAAAGGCGAAAAATTCGGTGCGCATCCGTGCGTGAATTATAGGAGGGAAGGAGGATTGTGTAAACAATCGAATTTTTTTGATGAATTATTTTGAACGATAAAATCCTCCGATAGTAATCTGAATGGATTTAACCGGCTTTTGTGCGGGAAATCAGGAGATTCTCTCTTCAATCTCAGACAAAACCTGATCCGGATCGGAATGGAGCGGGATGACCCGGCAATTCGACCAGGGTCGCGTGCGTTCGGGATTGGTCGGGCCGAAGAGGGCGATGTTGGGGACGTTCAGCGCGCCGGCGATTTGCAAAGGTCCGGTGTCTCCCCCTACGCAGATCCCGGCGGAGCGGATCAATTCGATCAATTCGGGGAGTTCGGTTTCCGGCCCCAGAAAAACCGCTTGCCGGGCGGGTGGAGAGATCAATCGCCCGGCCGCTTCTTTTTCGCCGGGGCCGACGCTGACGACTGCTTTTCTTCCGTGGAGGGCCAGTTTTTCGACTAGTTCAGCATAGCTGCGATCGGGCCATTCTTTGGGCTTCCTCCCGCAAAAAGGGAAGAGGACGATATAATCGTTGGGGGGCAAGTCATGCGATTGAAGCCAGCGCTGGATTCGCCTTCGGGCGGCGTTGTCGATCGGCAGAGAGAATCGCGGTTCACGCTCCTCGATGCCCAGAGAAGTCAGCAAATGAAGATTTTTTTGAATGACGTGTTTGAATTGGGGGGGCGAAGGGATGTGGACGTTGTTCAGCCATTTGCTCAGTTCGCGGGCTTCAATCGAGCCGTGTCCGATGCGGATGGGCGATCGAGTCAGAAAGCCGAGAACGGAGCTTTTAGTGTTGCTTTGAACGTCGACGACGAGGTCGAAACGCTTCAGGCGAAGGCGGCGCTGTAACAAGAGGCCTTCGCGGATTTTTTGACGCCAGGAGGAAACGGCTCTCCAGCGTTGGCGGGGGAATATGATTATTTCATCCAAACCGGGCAGATTCCGAATCAAGGAGGAAAAATTATCTTGTATCAACCATGCGATGTGGGCTTTGGGGAAAGCGCCGCGAAGAGCCGTATAGACGGGAATGGCGGCTGCGCAGTCGCCCAAAGCGGATAAACGGACAAGGAGAATTCGCTCGATTTTATTGAGATTCATGAATAAGATCCTATACTGCATGGGATTGTATATGGTTTCGCGAAATCCCCTAGCTGTATGCGGTTCGCTGTTGAATCGGACTCTGTCGTTTCGTAGGATGTCACTTGTCAATGCTCCCTTTTTGCGCAGATAATGGGGGCCAAGATAACAAAGGTGGATTTTATGGACTTAAAATTGGATAAGCAATCCGTCGAGTTGATTGAGAGCGGCGAATCGACTGTTCAAGACGTCATTAAGCGCGTCTCCGAACAGTTGAAGAAAAAGAATCGAGTCATCAGCGAAATCCTCGTCAATGGACGGGCCATAGGGGGGATGAACGATCCTCAATTAGCCGAGATGAATGTGAGAGAGTGCGAAAGCCTGGCGTTAACTTCGGATGAGCCGCGAAAGTTAGCGCATAAGGTTCTATACCAGATCGCCGAATACATGCCCAGAATTCATGACGCTCTGGTGGAAACATCCAACAAGATTCAATCCCGCCAAGAAAATGAGGGGATGAAGCTGCTTGAGGAGATCATGACGACCTGGTCGGTGATATATCAGGGATTTCGCAATTCCCTGATCGTAACCGGGCTGAATTTGGATCAAGTGAGCGTCGACAATAAAACGCTGATCGATGTCAACGAACTAATCCATCAGAAATTAGAAATCGTGGCCGACCTTGTACAGGCGCAGAGTTATCTGGAATTATCAGACGTTCTCGAATATGAATTGGCGCCTCTCATGCCATTGTTGGAAGAAGGAATCTATAAATTGATTCGGGAATTTGAAAAGGGCGCTAGTGGATGACGGGTGAGGGAGGCGCTTGCGCCAACCGGTTTCAGGCGTTTGCGGCGGGGGCGCGTACGGGCATTTTTTCTGAGGTTTTATCCTTTCGAACCGTGGAGCAGATTCAAGGCGCGGGCCTTTCTCCGATTTGAGTGAAAGGTCTTTTCCGATTACTCTATCCCTGATTCTAATATTATACTGGCAAGGATCGGCTGCATGCGAATTTTGCTGTTCAATCCCTGGATTCATGATTTCTCGGCGTTCGATCATTGGACGCGCCCCTTGAATCTGCTGCGTCTGGCGTCTCTGCTGCGGCGGAGCGGCGTGCAGGTCGATTTTTATGATTGCCTCAATCGCCGGTCGGCGGATTTGGAAGGATTGAAGCCGCCGCCGAGGCATCGATTAAATCCCTACGGCTGCGGGCATTATTATCGGGAAGAGATTCCGCTGCCGTCCATTCTGGATTTTGTCCCCCGCAAATACAAGCGTTACGGGACGCCTCCGCCGCGAGTGGAGGAGCGGCTGCGCACGTTGGAGCGGCCGGACGCAGTCATCATCGCCAGCATGATGACCTATTGGCATCCCGGCGTTTTTGAGGCGGCTGCGATGATGCGGCGCTTGTTTCCCCATGCGCCGATTCTTCTCGGCGGGATTTATGCGACGCTGTGCAGCGATCATGCGAAGGAATTTTCGGGGGCGGATGCGATCGTTACGGGGCCCCATTGGCCCGCCATCGTGAATCGCATCTTCGAAATTCTCGGCTTTGATTCGAAATGTCCGGGAGATCAATCGACATGGATCGAGCCGGCGTACGATTTGATGCGCGGCGATTTCTGTTACCCGCTGTTGACGTCTACGGGGTGTCCCTGCCATTGCACCTATTGCGCCACGCATGCATTGTGGCCTCGGTCGCTCTTTTATCCCCGCGAAGCGATTCTCGAATCTCTCGACCGATTGGTGCGCGAATTCGGCGCAACCGATGTTTCTTTTTACGACGATGCGCTGCTGGTCAAGAAGAAAGAGCATTTGATTCCTCTGATGGAAGAGATAGTGCGGAGAAACTATGGGCTGCGGTTTCACACGCCGAACGCCCTTCACGTTCGCCGGATCGATCGAGGCGTCGCCGAACTTCTGAAGCGCAGCGGCTTCGCGACGATCCGTCTGGGATTGGAGTTCGCACAGCGGGATCGGCAGAAGACGACCGGCGGCAAGGTGTATTCGGACGAATTTGTGCGCGCTATGGAATCGTTGCGGAAGGCGGGATTCACGGGGCGTGAGGTCGGCGCCTATGTGATGTACGGAATGCCCGATCAGCCGATCGAAGCGGTCTGGGAGGGGTGCCGGTTTGCGGCTAAGCAGGGGTGCGAAGTCAAACTGGCGATGTATTCGCCGATTCCGGGGACGCCGTTGTTTGAGCGCTCAGCGGGCGCTTTTCGCTTTGATCCGGCGGCCGATCCGCTGCTGCATAACTGCTCGTTAGCGCCCTGGCGATCACGTTCCATCCCTTATGAAGAGTATCAAAATCTCAAGAAAAAAGTGTCGCTTCTCAACGAAAATGTGCGAAAAACCCCGTTTCGAGGGGCTTGAAAGCCCTAAAATGCAAAAAAAGTGCGGAAAAATGGGGTTTTTTAAAAAAAATTGCTTGACGAATGGGAAAAAATATGTAGATTACATTTAATGTAATATAACATGATACCTAAGCAAAGGAGATTGAAAATGGTAAAGAAAGCCGCAGCCAAAAAGAGCAATGCCAAGAAGCCGATGACCAAGTCTCAATTGATCGCTCATTTATCGGAGCAATGCACGTTGACTAAAAAGCAAATCGGCGACGTCTTGGCTGAATTGGCCGCAGTGGGATACAAAGAAGCCAAAAAGGGCTTTACGCTTCCCGGATTCGGTAAATTAGTGGTTGTAAAGCGCAAAGCGCGAATGGGCCGCAATCCGGCGACGGGCGAATCGATTAAAATCCCGGCTAAGACCGTCTTGAAATTCCGTATTGCCAAAGCCTGTAAAGACGCCGTATTGGGACAGTGAATTTATCACTCGCTTCTTGCGATTGATCCTTTCATCTCGCGATATCAAGGCGCGGCTTACGGAAAGTAAGTTTCCAATACTCCCCCCTCTTCTTTCTATCTAGGCAAGGAGGAAGAGGGTTTTTTTGTTTTGTGATGAATTATGCCGGGAGGGCGCCGGATTGGATGGAAGGTTCAATGAATTTATTGTCTGTGGAAGCGTAGTTCATTTTGAGACGAGCCTTCCGGCAGTCATCAGGGCCGGTGGGATTCATGCTTGACATGGCGGCATATTCTCTGCATGATTTAATTGGATCAAAAGGAGATCATAAGCGCGGATTTCCCTGGCCGGGCGCCCGCGTTGGAGGAGAGTGGATCATGACGCAAGAAAAATCTGTGGATCGGCGCGGTTTTTTGAAGAGCTCCATCGCCGCATCGACTGGCATGGCCGCCGGCTTCAGTTTTGAAGAACGGCATCTATTGGCGCAAATGACGCAGACCGCCGTCAAGCCGGAGACGCAAAGCGGCGGCAATCAACTGCCCTATGGAAAGATCAAGGATTTGACGGTCAGCCGCTTGTTCTGCGGAGGCAATTTGATCGGCGGGTGGGCGCACAGCCGCGATTTGATTTATGTATCCGAACTGGTGAAAGCGTATCATACGGATGAGAAAGTGTTCGAAACGCTGGCTTTGGCGGAGGAGAACGGCATCAACACGATTCTCACCAATCCTCGCTCCGATCAAGTGATCAATCGCTATTGGGACGAGCGCGGTGGAAAGATTCAGTGGTTTTCGGACTGCGCGTGGGGGAAAGATCTCAAAGAGGGCATTCAGCGATCGGTGGACAGCGGCGCCCATGCGGTCTATCTGCAGGGTGGATTGGCGGATCAGGCGGTGCAAAAAGGGCAAATAGACTATTTGGGCGAAGCGCTGGCGTTCATTCAAGAGCAGGGCGTTCCCGGCGGGATCGGGGCGCATTGTCTGGATACGGTGAAAGCCTGCGTCGATGCGGGATTCGATCCGGATTTTTGGGTGAAGACTCTTCATCCGGATACGTATTGGACTGCTTCTCCCAAAGAGGAGCGCACTACGGATAAACTGCCGCCGCATGACAACATGTGGTGTACGAGCCCTGAGAAGACCATTGAATACATGAAAAATCTGAAGAAGCCTTGGATCGCGTTCAAGGTGATGGCGGCGGGCGCGCTGCGGCCGGATGTGGGATTCAAGTTTGCGTTTGAAAACGGGGCGGATTTCGTCTGCGCGGGCATGTTCGATTTTCAGCTGGTCGAAGATGTGATCGTTGCGAAGAACATCTTGTCGGATAAAGATCTCGACAAGAAGCGTCCCCGTCCTTGGATGGCGTAAACGTATTTCGAAAAAATCTGTCATTGAAAAATCCGCCTGCGCTGCGAGCGACGCAGGCGGATTTTTTTGGCTTGATTCATGCGGAGGGCGTAAGCGGCAAAAGGGTTGAGAGAATCAACACCCAGAGGAAGCCGGTGATCGCCATGATGGTGAGCATGGCCGTCCAGGTTTTTAAGGTCTGCCGCTCTGTCAGGCCGGTCAACTGGCTGAAAATCCAGAATCCGCTGTCATTCATCCAGGAATAGCCCGATGCGCCGAAGCCGATCGCCGCGACCAGATAGACCGGGTGGTATGGCAGTTCAACGGCGGCCAACGTGGGGGCGATGACGCCGGCCGCGGTGATCATGGCGACGGTGGCCGAGCCTTGCGCGATTCGGATCAGGCTGGCGGATAGAAAGGCTGCGACTAGAAGAGAGAGGTTCCATTGATCGACGGCTTGAGCGATGACGTCTCCGACGCCGGAGGCGTACAACACCTTGCCGAACGATCCTCCCGCGCAGGTGATGAAGGCGATGATCGCTCCGCTGGTAATGGCCGGCTCCAACTGCTGGATGGTTTTTTTGAAATGAGTGCGTTTTTGCGAGACCAAGAGGCCGATGGCGATGAGTGCGCCCAAGAAAAAGACCAGGTTTTTATCGCCGAAGATCTGGATCGCGGTTCGAAGAGCGGGCTCGTAGGCATGGGTGTAGACCGGATTTTGGGGATCGATTACGGGCAGAAGCGATTGGATGATGGACGCGCCCGCCAACAGAATGACCGGCAGGACGAAGGGGAGCAGAGAGAACCACAAATGGGGCAGTTCGCTGGTTGGTTTTAAGGAAATAGCTTCGAGTTCGCTTTGGGAGACGCCCAGCGCGTCTTTGGGAACGACGGAAATGCGCTTGTCGATCCAGCGGGCGTAAAGGACGCCGCCGAAGATCACCGGGACGATGGAAGCCAGAATGCCGACCAGAATGGTGCGGAGGATGGTGACGCGGACAGGATCGGCGAGTTTCCGGGTATATTCGTCCAGCTGCTCGGCCACCATGATCGGGCCGGGCGTCGGGGGGACGAGGGCGTGGGTGATGGCGCCGCCGGCGGCCGCAGCGCAGATGATGAGGATGTAATTTTGTTTACGCCGCGCATACACAGCGCGCGCCAGGGGGGCCAATAAATAGAAAACCGTATCGAAGAAAACGGGAATGGACAGGACGAATCCGCTGGAAAGCAGGGAATGGTGTTCGCGCCCTTTTCCGAAAAGGCGCGAAAAGGCGCGCACGATTCGCTCGGCGGCGCCGCTGTCCATCAGGCATTTTCCGATGATGGCGGCCATGGCCAGCAGAATGCCGATGCTTCCCATCATTTCGCCGAATTGTTCGGCGACCAGCGGGAGGGCCTCGTCGATGGGAATTTGGTTTGAAAGCAGCGCGACAATGATTGCCGAAGATATCAGCGCCAGAAAGGCATGAAATCGCAATACAAGCATTAAAACAATAATTAATGCAATCCCGATAATCAGGCAGGTGATCGGCCCAAACATAATACTCCCCTTTCATGCAACGATGTAATGGGCGAGTTTATCATATTCGCCGGATCGATCCTACCGTTTCTTCTCTATACCAGTGATTTCGCTGTTCGGCGAGCGCTTGCTCGATTCGATCGGGAGGCAAAATTTCTCCCTCCTTCCGTCCTCCAGCGAGGAAGAGAGAAGAAGGGAGAAACGATTTGGAAAGAAAAAATATTCAGTGAAAAATCGCCGGATTGTTCGCGGAGAACTTATTTCGGGTACGTTAATTTGACGCCGGATCCCGCCGTAATTTCGCCGATGCAGACGCTGCCGGGAATCAGGCTGCAGAGAGGCTGCGCTTCATCCGGCCGGACGATGATCACCAGGCCGACGCCCATATTGAAGACGCGGTGCATTTCTTGATCGGAGATCGAACCGGCCTCTTGGATCAGATCGAAAATGGGGAGGCGCTTCCAAGTACTCGCGTCGATGTCAGCCTGGCAGCCGTCGGGGAGGATGCGGCTGATGTTGCCTTCGAAGCCGCCGCCGGTGATATGAGCGATGCCTCGAATCTGAATTTTCTCTCGAACGTTCATGACTTCGGAGAGATAGGAGCGATGAGGCGTCAGCAGCGCTTCGCCCAGGGATTGCTGGAAGCCGGGAAGGGTTTCGTCGAGTTTGTAATGCTTTTCGTCGAGGAGCACTTTTCGAGCCAGGGTGTAGCCGTTGGTATGTAATCCGGAGGAGGGGATCCCCACGAGAACGTCGCCGGGCTGGATGGATCTTCCATCGATGATTTGATCTTCGTCGACGATGCCGACGATGCAGGCGGCCAGGTCGTATTCATCGGGGGCGTAGACGTCGGGCATTTGCGCGGTTTCACCGCCGATGAGGGCCATTCCCGCCTCTTTGCAGGCGTCGCTCATGCCTTCGATGAGCTGGAGCACGACGTTGTCGTCCTGTTTGGCGCAGGCGAAATAGTCGAGAAAGAAAAGCGGGCGAGCGCCGCAGGTAAGGATGTCGTTGATGGAATGGTTGACCAGATCGCGGCCGATGCCGGTGTGCCGGCCGGTTGCGACGGCCAGTTTGACTTTGGTGCCCACGCCGTCGACGCTGGAGACCAGCACCGGTTTGTTCATGGAAATCCCGGCCAGAGAGAACAAAGCGCCGAATGCGCCTTCTTTATGCAGAACGCGCTCCGAGTGGGTGCGTCCGATGGCTTGCGCGATGCGCTTTTTGATGCGGTCGCCGGC
>JAFGTC010000300.1 GCA_016934335.1 Candidatus Omnitrophota bacterium
AAAAAGGATCTTTCCAAACAAGGCTGTTGGAATTGCGGAGATTTGGCTTTCAACAGGAACGATTAAGTTAAACAGGCCAACGAGAGCGAGTCCTCGTTGATCTGGCATTCAAGCCTATCAGTGAATGTCAGATGGAATCCAGGAGTGAAATCATGAAACTCTTTACAATGGCATTGTTCATCGTTGCATTAATCGGTCTGACGCTTCTGAATGGCTGCGCCTCAACCGGAAGTCTGACAGCGCAAGCGCATCAAATGAATCATCCATCTCCTGATCAAAACACGGATGACTTTATCGACACCTTGATATATTAACTTGGTGAAGAATAGAGATTTCTGTGTTCGCGGGCATGTATCATTTTTTGTGTTTTCACCGCCTTTCAGAAGAGCGGCAGAAAAGGAGGCGTATGTCATCTCATATTAACCTTGCAGGATCATGCATAAGACCGTTGCGGAGGATGTTCATTACATTCAATCCGACCGAAAAAACGCTCCATCATGCAAGATCATCTACGAGTACCGCATACAAAATTAACATCTGAATAAAATATTCCTTGACAATTTTGTAATATAATAATATCTTTATGGAAAATTTCCATAAAGAAAGGTTAAACTATGAGTTTTTCCACCGAATTGCCGAACTGGGACGACATGGCCGCCATGCTTCGCTCCATCAGCCATCCCATTCGCTTGATGATTTTGAATGAATTGACATCGGGTGCGAAATGCGTACGCGACGTTCAAGAGATAGTGGATATTTCTCAACCGAATTTATCACAGCATTTGAATGCTTTGAAAAATGCGGGATTCGTCGGCTGTCACTCCAAAGGGGCCTTGCGGTGTTATTATTTGATCCGGCCGGCTCTTGTCAAAAAATTATTGGGGGAATTCGCGAAACCGCATCCAGTTCAAGTAAGGCCTAAAGCAGTTGTCGTCCAAGAAGTAGAGCAGCATCAGAAAAAAAAGGCTCTTTCCGGTTGATTACCGGCAAGAAAGGAGAGCGATGAAGCGACGTACGGTTTTACAAGTTGCGGGCGCTTTACTATTTGGCGCTCGAAAATCCGAAGCGAATCCAAGCGGGAAAATTGAGCATCTGTTAAGCCCTAAGTGCAAATAAGATGCCGACAAATTATACAATTGGTATTTAAACCACCGACATGCTTAAAATATTATGTTGAAAGAAAAGACTCAAGTGATGAGTAATATGAAAAATCGCCATCAAGACGGAAAAGATCGATCAATATTTGAGCGATCACATTCAGTTTTTGACTTATTCTTTCGATGGCAGTTGGCGCCAAATCAACTATAGTTGCCGATAAGGTAAAATGCCCAAGGCCTTAGCACAGGGAGAGATCCAAAAGAATATGGGGATCAAATGCTACCCTCCCTATCAACACGGCCTAAACTAAAAATCCCCCGATTTCTCAGGGGATATATTATCCAGCCAACGGGGGGACTTGAACCCCCGACCTACGGTTTACGAAACCGTTGCTCTACCGGCTGAGCTACGTTGGCGCTTTTTAACCTTCGTCTAAAAACGTTATAAAGATTATCAGAGAAAGCGTACCGGTCAAGCCGTTAAACGTTGGCTATTGAACCTTTTTCGCTTTTTTCAACGCCGAATTTTATTTCGAATTGATTCGAACAAATTCCCTTTGGACGATTCCGGAGCGAATGGATTGCGATAATCCAGCACGGTCGGGCGGCCGAAGTCGCCGCTGTGACACGGATTTCCGCACCACTCTTTCATTTCCTTGACGGTGGCCTCGTACGTATATTGGGCTTCGAAGAATTTCCGGGCGTGCTCCGCCATATGATTCAGTTTTTCCGGATGGTTGGCCGATAAAATGATTTCATTGGCCAGGGCGGCTGCGTTTTGAACCGGCGCCGTGAGAGCCAATCCTTTATAAAAGAGGATCTGACTGATTTCCGTTCCCAGCGTAGTTAGAACGGGGATGCCTCGCGCCATGAATTCGATCAGCCGGTTCCGGGCGCCGATGCGCGTTTCATAGCAATTTCGATCCACATTGATCCCCAAGTGAGCCCGCCCCATGCATTCGATCAACTCTTCTCTCGACACCCATCCGCGCAAATCGAATCGATCCCGATATTTCGATCGCTCCACCCGATCCACAAAACACGGATAGGTTTTATCATCATGGCCTTCGATGGCCCCGCCGGTGGAGAGAAATCGAATCCGCTCATCCTTCTCCATGGCGGATTCCAGCGCCGTGAACAGCATTTTTTCATCGCACCAAAGATTGTAGCCGCCGCTGAAGAAGACGATGAACGGATCTTCTTTTTCACGCGTGCGAATTGCAAACGGCGTCTCCGGATCCCAGGCGATGGGGATGGTCGTCGCCAACTCTTCGCCGAAGGTATATTGGTTCAAACGCCCCATGGCGCCCAATTCGCCGATCAGCGCCATTCGCTGGCGCTCCGACGTCACTGAAAACCGGTCGGCGCGCAGCAGAGCGAGGCGATGAATGTTCCAAAAATGATGCAAATACCCTCCTTCCTGATAATGAAAGGCTTTCGCCTGCGCCTCGCCCATCGGATACCCGTGAATATCCGCCCAAACCGGAAGATCTCCCGCCGTCAGGCAGGCGCGAGCCGCGGGATAATCGCATGCGCCGATAATCGCATCCGGCTTATGTTCGCCGATTTTCCCGCGCAAATACTGGTCTTGAGCGAAGCATTTTTTTTCATCGACGCTGTAATAGATCAATTTTCCCCGGTTTTGACAAACTTCATCCGGCTGCTCCTGTTGGGTTTGGTCGGTTATGCGCATGCAAATCAGCGAAACCTCATAACCGGCGTCCAGCAGCGGCTTGGCGATATGCCAGGCCCGGTTTCCTCCACCGTGAAATTTGCGAGTTGATTCAATCGATAGGGGGCCGATGCCCAGAATCATGATTTTTTTCATGGTGAAATCTCTTTCTTTGAATCGCGGAGAACGGCGATTTTTGGGATCCCGATCCGACCGATTTTTATACCTATCGAGGGGATTTTTCCTGCTGCATTTGATCTTGAAACTGAGCCGCGCGAGACTGCAGTCCGGCGTGATAGATCCCATGAGTTTGTAATAAAGAGCGGATCTCGCGCCTCTGTTGCTCCGACATTCGGATAGTAGGGGGGCGCGTCGTTTCCGAAAGTCGCCGCAAAATCTCAACCGCTCCTCCGCTTAATGATAAACCTTCCGTGCGGCATGAATGGCAGAATATCCCCCCCGTGCTGGATATGTAATTCCAAGCGCCATCCAGAGTCTTGCCGCAGTTTTGACATGCCCCCATATCCGGCTGCTGGCCGGCGTCGATGAGAAGGTGCATCTGGTAATAAAACAATTCTTCCTCTCTGGGAGCATGGCGATTCCAGCGAGTCAGACACTCCGTCAAGATCCGCCAGACTCGTTCGCTGGATTGAAAATCGCCGCTCAGCGCCTCAATCCACTCGATAAGATTCGAGGCGTATGAAATTCGCACCAGGTCATTATGGATCCCATCGTACGATTCGATCAATGAGGCCTGCGTAAGCGTCCAAATATCCTGCTCGTCGGTTTTGGCGTAAAAAATAACCTGCAGTCTATTGAAAGGCTGGGTCACGCCCGCATATCGGCTTGAGGTTTTCAATACGCTGCGCGTGGACGCGACTACTCTCCCAAACGACCGGCACCAAAAAGTGACCAGCGCATCGGCTTCACGCGTTCGCCGCCGCCGTAACGTAATCGCTTCGCTATGGTAAATCGGCATGAAATCTCTTCATTCATCGTGTAAATAAAAATACTGGCGGGGCGGGCTGAAAGCGAAGCGCAGCCCACCCCCATCCACTATCCAATCCCCATTATCCACTATCCCTTAAACACTACTTTTTCAATCACTTTCTTAGTTAAAAGTACGCCCTGCCAATCGATTTTCTTGATCTCTTCCGGACTATTGGCATCCCCCCGCATGCTGGATTCGATGCCCCAAAAACCGGTATAACCGGCATCCAAGGATATTTGCAGCAATTTCTCTAAATCGTATTGCGGATGCGTCCCATCGGCCTGCCAGCCCGCTTTGACGGAAACGCCTTTGGCGTAGGGCATTGATTCTTTCACTTCCTTGTACCGGTCGGCGTTTTCGGCGTAGTTGCCATAATCGGGCAGCAAGCCGAAATTAGGATTGTCGACTTTTTTCATCAGCGCGGGAAGCCAGCCAGGCGCCGACGAAAGCCCGCCGTGATTCTCGATAATGACGTTGATTTTCGCCTCCTTGGCATAATCGAGCAGTTCGCTGAACGATTCGGCGGCGCGATCCAACGCATCGGGATCCTCCTCGGGCGTTCTTCCTCCGCCGTGCGCATTGCAGCGAATGGCGTGACATCCTAAATACGCGGCGATGTCGACCCATTTGCGATGATTGATCACAGCCTGATGGCGCTCTTTTTTGTCTTTCGCAACCATGGATCCTTCCTGATCAACCATGATCAATACATTTTGTACGCCGTGATCGGCGGCGGTTTTATTTAACTGATTGAGATAATTCTGGGTGGGCACTTCAAAAAACTGGTTGACATACTCGATGCCGTCGATCCCTAAATCTTCCCGGCAGATGCGGGCGACATCGGTCAGTTTCCAAACGCCCGCTCGAAAACTGCGGACGATCGACCACGTGGCCAGCGATATCGCATTTTTCTCCGGGCGCGCATACGCCAATGCGGATGGAGCAAACGATCCGAGAGCGAGCGAGGCGGCGGCCGTTCTATGCAGGAAATTTCGACGAGATAACGAATTCATTTCATTCTCCTTCACAAAAGTGCATTTAGCGAATCGTCTTATTGTATTGGATGATGCGTATCAGGTCATGTGGAAAGCGCCGAATAAAAGAAGAAAAATCAGTTTGTTTCCGGATCCACTTCTTCCGCAGGCGGGCGTCCGATGAAAAACGAGCCGATTTCTTCGATGCATCTTGAATCCGGTATATTTTCTCGCTTCTTCGAAACAAAAACGCCGTCATTGGGATCATTCCGGCTCTTTTGAATGGCTTCCCACATCTCCGGCTTGCTCACTTCGCCCCACCCGCCCATATCGGTGCGGCGGCCTGTCATGACGGTCAAATAATCGGCGAAATGATACATGCCTTCGTCGGGCAGATGAAGTATGTCATCGGGGGAAGTGGTGTTGCGAAGCGCATCGACAAGGTTTTCGAGATCGCTCTGATCTTTGGGCTGGCGATTGAGAACATAAAAGACGCAGAGATGCGAAGCGGTGATGCCGGGAAATAGACTGATTTTTACTTGATCGCCGGGGCCTATGAAATTAATGCAGGGCAGCGGTATCAAAGTCATCAAAGCGAATGCGGCCGCGCGCCGGCGCGTAATGCTTCCCTCTAAAAAACGTAAAAAATGAACGGCAATGAAAGGCGACAGGAAAGGCGCGCCGTGCATAAAGAAGCGCCCGCCGTATTGGATCAGCATAGGGAGAAATCCCAGCGCCTGCGATTTGAAAACAGCGGCTTCCTTAAGGCGAAAAAATCCCCAGACGGCAAGAATGATAAACAGGGGATTGATAATCTGCAGCCATAAAAGACGGGCGACAATGCTGGAAACGCTGTACCCCGGCGCCCCGCCGGAATGCATCCAATCGGCGAAGACGTAATATCGGAGCGTCCACGGGATGGATAAAATACACGCCCCCATTACAACGAAGACGGAGGAAAGAAAAAATTGCCGCTTCCAAACGCCGAAGACCAGCAACGCCAGAGAGATCAGAATCGGCATGCCCGTATGAGTATAAAAAGCGGCCGCCAGCAGCAGCATGGCGGCGTAATTCTTTTTTTTCGTCAGCGCAAGCAGAATGAAGGGCCACATGGCGTTCACCAGCGAGGCGGGAAGCCCGATGAGACATCCCATTGTAAACATGAATTCCATCGAAAGGATCAAAAGCGATAAATAGGCGTGAGAAGGCCGCAGCCATGTACGAAAAAGAAGCCAGTAAGCGAACAAGGCGGAAGGATATAACAGCATCTGGATATTCGAAAAACCTATGAGTACGCGATCCGGGGCGCCGGCAAAAAAAGCAATCAGCAGATGCAGGAGAGGAGGGTAAAGATGCGGGCGTCCTTCGGGAGCGAATTCCCAATCATCCCACAGGGGAATCGAGCCGCGTTCAAGGATCTTTTGAGCGACCGCCATGTGATAAAAATGGTCGGATGGATCGGTGAATTCGATCAGACGCTCCTTGCTGACGGCGAATACAAGAAAAATCAAGCCGATATAGAGAAGGCTGGCTTTATCGAAGGGATGATTGAATAAGCGGCTGATTTCAAGTTGGTTGGATTCGACAAGGGGCGCGCTCAGATTCGCGGCCTGATCGATCCAGATTAAAACGCGGATCGCAATCAAAATCCCAGCCAGCCTCCAAAGTCCTGCGATAAAAAGCACGGATCCGGCAAAAAAACAACCATAACTGAGAATTCGAGATACAATACGAAAAGTTCGGCGATCGATTTTTTTATTCCATAAATAGAGACCCAGCGGCCATAAACCGGCGCTGCAGGGAATGAATCCCCAAAGATGCCATCGCTTTGTAGCCATCCATATCGAAATCTGGCGGAAAAAGCCGATAATGAAGGCGGGAATCGAAAAAATAAAATATAAGCCATTCAGGATTTTTTTCATAAAAAAGTAATAATGATAATCATTATCAATTTCCCAAAAACGGGATTTTCACCGCTGATCCCGTAGATTAACACTTGCGGTTTTTCATTTGAATCCCTCTCAAAGTGAATGAATTGTTATAATGTTTTCTTTTAGAGAGTCAAAAAATGGACTTGATCGGCCTTTGTTTTCCCGGCTGAATATAATGAGTTTTATGGAAAATAGAACATATCCTGATTTGAATTGGCAAAAATCTTGCCAAAAATAAAAATTCAAGCCATTTTTTGTTCTGAAGCGGTTACAAGGAAATGCAAGTATTATAAAATGGTTCTCGCGATGAAAGGGATTGGAAGTGGAGTGATCGTTTAACACTCCATGTTTTTATTCCTTCTAAAATGGTTGCTTCTTACCGTTTCATCCCCGTCAAAACCAGATCGATCTGAATTTAAGGAAGGTTTTTCATGCCAAGACGCGACGACATTAAAAAAGTATTGATAATAGGTTCAGGCCCCATTGTCATCGGCCAGGCTTGCGAATTCGACTATTCGGGAACGCAGGCATGCAAAGCGCTTCGAGAACAGGGCTATGAAATTGTTTTGGTCAATTCAAACCCAGCCACCATCATGACCGACCCGGAGATGGCGGATGTCACCTATATCGAACCGCTCGAATTAGAATCCCTAACAAAAATTATTGAGAAAGAGCGGCCGGACGCGCTGCTCCCCAATCTGGGCGGCCAATCAGGATTGAATCTGTCTTCTGAATTGCACAAAAGCGGAGTGTTGGACCGTTTTGGCGTCAGAGTGATCGGAGTTCAGGTTGATGCGATCGAGCGGGGGGAGGACCGGATCGCCTTCAAAGAAACCATGAATCGCCTGGAAATCGAAATGCCGCGCAGCAAAGCGGTGTTTAACATCGAAGACGCCGAAAAAGCCGCCGCTGAACTGGATTATCCCGTCGTTATTCGGCCCGCCTATACCATGGGCGGAACCGGAGGCGGCCTTGTTTACAACGTCGAAGAACTGCGCGTGGTCGCCAGCCGCGGTTTGGCCGCCAGTTTAATCCACCAGATTCTCATCGAAGAATCCGTCCTGGGATGGGAAGAACTGGAATTGGAAGTCGTGCGCGACGCCAAAAATCAGATGATCACGGTCTGCTTCATCGAAAATGTCGACGCCATGGGCGTCCATACCGGCGATTCGTACTGCACCGCTCCCATGCTTACCATCGATCCGGAACTGCAAAAGAAACTGCAGGAGTATTCCTATCGAATCGTGGAGGCCATCCAAGTCATCGGCGGCACCAACATTCAATTCGCCCACGATCCCAAAACTGGACGAGTTGTCGTCATCGAAATCAATCCGAGAACATCCCGATCGTCGGCCCTGGCCTCCAAAGCGACTGGATTTCCCATCGCTTTAGTCTCATCGAAACTGGCGGCCGGCTTGACCTTGGACGAGATTCCCTATTGGCGCGAAGGAACCTTGGAAAAATACACGCCTTCCGGCGATTATGTCGTCGTCAAATTTGCGCGGTGGGCGTTCGAGAAATTCAAGGATGCGCAGGATAAACTGGGCACCCAGATGCGCGCCGTCGGCGAAGTCATGTCGATAGGTAAAAACTACAAAGAATCATTTCAGAAAGCCATTCGCTCTCTTGAAAAAGGCCGCTATGGTCTGGGTTTCGCAAAAGACTTTAACCAAAAGTCCTTACCCGAATTAATGAAGATGCTTACAGAACCTACCAGCGAGCGGCAATTCATTATGTACGAAGCGCTGCGCAAAGGGGCTTCGGTAGATGTACTTTTTGAGAAGACGCATATTAAACCCTGGTTTATCAACCAGATGAAAGAGTTGGTAGAACTGGAAGAATCGCTGCTGACTTATAAAGGGAAAACGCTTCCTGACGATCTTTTGATTCAAGCCAAAAAAGACGGTTTTGCCGACAAATATCTTTCAAAATTATTGGAGATTCCAGAAGATACAATTCGAAAACAACGCATCCAATTGGGGATCGTGGAAGGATGGGAGCCGGTTCCCGTCTCCGGCGTGGAAAACGCCGCCTATTATTTCTCCACCTATAACGCCCCCGACAAAACTCAAGCCAGCGATCATAAAAAAGTCATGGTGCTCGGCGGCGGCCCCAACCGCATCGGCCAGGGAATCGAATTCGATTATTGCTGCGTCCATGCAGCCTTCGCCGCTCGAGACGCCGGATATGAGACGATTATCGTCAACTGCAACCCGGAAACCGTTTCCACCGATTACGATACATCTGACAAGCTGTACTTCGAACCGCTGACTGTCGAAGACGTGTTAAGCATTTATGAAAAAGAGAAGCCTGACGGCGTGATTGTCCAGTTCGGCGGTCAGACGCCCTTGAACATCGCCTCCGAACTCGAGAAAAACGGCGTCCACATCCTCGGAACGACTCCCGCCACCATCGAAATGGCCGAAGACCGCGATCTGTTCTGCAAAATGATGGATAAACTGGGCGTTCCCATGCCCGCCGCCGATATGGCTTCCAATCTGGAAGAGGCGCTGGCGGCGGCCAATCGCATCGGCTATCCGTTGATGCTTCGCCCATCGTTCGTATTGGGCGGGCGCGGCATGGAGATTATCTACGATGAAGCCATGCTGCGCGAGTATGTCGCCGCGGCCGTCGGAGTGACGCCGGATCGCCCTATCCTTATTGATAAGTTTTTAGAAAATGCCATCGAAGTGGAGACCGATGCGATATCCGACGGCGAGGAAGTCTTTATCCCGGCGATCATGGAGCATATCGAGCAGGCCGGGATTCATTCGGGCGATTCGGCCTGCGTCATCCCCACTATCAGCATTCCGGAAAAGCATTTGAAGACGATCGCCGAATACACTCAAAAAATCGCTCGCGAAATGAAGGTCGTGGGATTGATGAACATGCAGTACGCCATCGCCAACGATGTGGTGTACGTGCTGGAAGCCAATCCAAGGGCGTCGCGCACGGTGCCTCTGGTCTCTAAAGTCTGTGCGATTTCGATGGCCCGCATCGCCACCGAGATCATGCTCGGCAAAAAATTATCGGATATGGGATTGAAGCAGAAAAATCTGAAGCACTTCGGCGTCAAGGAAGCGGTTTTTCCGTTTTCCATGTTTCCCGAAGTGGATCCGATTCTGGGGCCGGAAATGCGATCGACGGGAGAAGTTCTCGGAATCGCCGATAGTTTCGGGCTGGCGTTTTACAAATCGCAGTCGGGAGCGAAGCAGACGCTGCCCTCCGACGGCGCGGTATTGATGAGCCTGTCTGAAAAAAATCACCCGATGGTTCTGCAAGCGGCCAAGAAATTCGCCGATCTGGGCTTCGTCATCAAAGCCACCCAGGGAACCCATCAGTACTTAACGGAAAACGGGATCAAATCCGAAGCGATATTCAAACTCCACGAAGGCCGTCCCAACATCGTGGACGGCATCAAAAACAATGAAATACAACTGGTTATCAACACGCCGATCGGGCGGTTGAGCCAGCATGACGATTCCTATATCCGGAAAACGGCGGTGAAATACAAAGTACCGTACATCACAACACTGGCGGGAGCTTTGGCGGCGGCGGAGGGCGTAGCGGCGCGGCGCATCAGCGGAGGCGAAGTAAAATCGCTGCAGGAATATCATGGGGAGCTGGAAAGCTGAACGCTGTTGCAAGACTTAACCTAACTAATGGCGGGCTATATTATCGATAGCCCGCTTTATTTATCCATAGATTAGATGCCGTTAAACTATTTATGTAATACGAGGTCTTCCTATGTGGTTATTCACAAGTCAGTCGTTTCTATCCATCGTCGTCGATAAAAACAATCCGGAACGCCGCCTGGTGCGCGCACGCCGCCGCGGAGACATCGAAAAACTCTTTCCCAATGCGCAGGTCTTTGAAGATCCCTCGGCGGATTATCGCTATCGAGCCTTTGTTTCCGTTGAAGAATTAATCGAAATGACGACTGATTATATTCGCGGCATGCACTATGCGAATTTCAAAAATTCGATTCCAGCCGGTGAAAACGATTACCACAACGCCTGCTTCGATGTCTGGTCGGTCATGCGAAAATTACAAGAGTGAAGGAACGAATATCGAATAGGGATTCAAGAAATATAAACTAGTCAACTTGCGCGGCATGCGGTAAGATGGTTTCTCTTACCGGGCCCTTTATAGACGAAGGCCCGGGCGATTTCCAATTCGCAGCGAAGCTGCAGCGCTGTGCGGAGAATGAGGATTCCATGCTGACGTCCCATCGCGATCAAGTTGATTCAAGCCAGTCAATTCACTGGATTGCGCCTGTTCTGTGCGCCGCCATGGCGGGCGGCATGGCATGGGGCATACGCGGCCAATACGGTCATGAAACCGGCGCGATGATCGCCGGCCTGCTGGTCAGTTTGACGCTGATCTTTCTGCTTTGCCCCAGAGCGCCGCAATTAACCCTGGCTCGCGCGGCGGCTTTGGGCGCAGTCGCCATGGGATTCGGCGGCTCTATGACCTACGGGCAGACGGTCGGCTTGACCCACGATGCAGCGCTCACTGGTAACTGGGAGGCGCTTCGCTGGGGGATGATCGGCTTATCCATCAAGGGCGGCGTTTGGATCGGCTTCGCCGGCGTCTTTCTGGGCATGGGATTGGGGGGCGTTCGCTACCGATTCCGCGAGACGCTGCTTCTCATGATCGGCCTGATCGGCGCTTACTTTGCCGGCGTTTATCTGTTGAATTCGCCTTACGATCCCGCCGGCAAGTCGCTTCCCGCGATTTACTTTTCCGCCGACTGGCATTGGACGCCGGTCGCCGATTTGAAGCCGCGGCGCGAGTGTTGGGGCGGATTATGGTTCGCCTTGATCGCGGCGATCGTCTATAGCGGATTCCTTCGAAAAGACCGGCTGGCGCGAAACCTCGCTTTGTGGGGAATCCTGGGCGGCGCCGTGGGCTTCCCGCTGGGACAAAGCCTGCAAGCCTACCATGCCTGGAATCCCGACGTGTTCCGGCAGGGATTATGGGCGACTCTCGATCCTCATATGAATTGGTGGAACATGATGGAGACCACCTACGGCGCAGTGATGGGCGCCTCGCTGGGCTTCGGCCTTTGGCTGAATCGAGAACATATCCGACCTTGCTCCCAAACTGAAGAAGTCGATCTGCCATGCGCGGCGGAATGGATATTGCTGGCGATTCATATCGGTCTGCTGGCGGCGGTCGAATTTCTATCCATCCCATTTGTCGACGCCGTATACGATCTGGGGCTCATGATGGGGATCATCCCCATGGCCGCCATTGTCGGAGGGCGCTGGTGGCCGTATCTTGTCGTCTTTCCCGTCACGCTGATTCCCATTGCGGGGAAAACGGTTCGGCAGCTGGTTTACAATGAAGCGGCGATCGCGCCGGCGGCCGGCTGGCTGATTTATTTGATCATCCCTTTGTTCATCGCCGCCGCCGCCGCTGTTTGGTTCGGGCGGCGGCCGTCGCCCGGCGCACGAATTGGAACTTTCCCCCGTTGCGCCCTTCTTTTGAACGCCTGGATGTATTTTCTTTTGAATTACGCTTTCTTCCGATTCCCCTGGCCATGGGCCGATTGGACCGGGCGCACGCCCAATGGAATCATTTTCACGATTTGCGTTTTGGGATTAACGGCGGCTGTTTTATGGCGGTGGAATCTCGAACCGCCTCCCGGCGGGGAGGATGAAACAATCAAAGTTTGAGACATGAATCGTGATTTGCGTATGAAAAAACAAGCGGGGAGCGACAGCGCTTCACTGCCGGAGTAATCTCACCCCACTCCCCGCCATCCACTCCCCACTATCCCTTATCCACTTCCCACTATCCCTGCAAGCCGTCATTGACAGAAAGATATGAGTTATTGGATAATAGGCCGCTTTAAACAAAAAATGCATGATCTCAATTTTTTCTCCATCATCTTATAATTAATAGAGGATAGATCCATGCACCTATTCTTAATCCGCCTTAGCAAAGATCATCTTTTGGAGGAACATCAACGCAGTCAATTGTTGAAGCAAGCCAATCAATACGCTGCGGATTTTTTCCCTTCCTGGACAAACCATAAAACCTGTTCGCGGGATTTCGATCAGATCCAATTTTTTTCATGGCATTCCGATCCATCCTTCTCAAATCGGATATACAACATTTATGACGAACAAAAGGAAGAACTCACAGGCTATGTTGGAGCGCCGATCGGAAAGGGCGCGTCCATCGATTTTCGAACAGCCACGGCGTTTGATGCGGTAAAGCCGAATGAGTTGATGGGGCAGTTCGCTTATTTCAAGATAGGAGATCGGCGACTGCGGCTGTACGGCGACAATGTAGGATTCCACTGCATTTTTTATTATCATAACCAGGAAGAAAACGCCTGGTATGTCGGCAATTCGATCAAACTTCTGAAACTTACTAAAACGCGAAAACCCAATTTGGATTTTTTTGTGGAATTGTACGTTTTAGGCGGCGAAAATTGGGGCAATCACACGGAAGATCTGGACATTCGCCAGTTGGGCGAATATGGTGCGATTGAATATTCGGAGGGGAAATTCTCCATCGATTCCTGGCATGATTATCGCGGCGTCATCGAGTCGCATAAATATGGATCGACGGAAGACTATTTGAAGCAGGCGGCGGAGCGATACGCTCAAGCCGCCGACTACATTGAAAAATATCATCGCTGCATCATCGGTCTTTCGGGGGGATTCGACTCGCGCCTTGTGCTGTCGATGTTCAAAGGTCGAAGCCTTGACGACTGCGCCTGCTTCACATTTCAAGCCGGTCATGGCAGGCGGGAAATGCGCTTGTCGCAGAAACTGGCGCGCTATCACGGACTGCCTTTTCATTTCATTCAATTCGATTATTCCGATCTGCCTTCCCTGGAGGCGCTGACTGATGAATCCAAACGCATTGGATGGGAATACCGGCCGTATACAAACGCCGTTACGCACACCATTCTTTCCAAATGCCAATTTATGTATACAAAAAATCTGGCTTTTCAACCCAGCGGAACCTGCGGAGACGTAGGTACGGCTCGATACGCCGGGGCTCGACCGACGGTTCAGGAACTGCTCGACTGGCGGGTCAACCGAAAAGCGCTGAACCCCGATTATCATAGCGAATTCATACAAAAAGAGCATCAGTTTTTATCCGATCGATTCGGCGATTTCAAGGACGATATCGCCGATTCGTATTTCTTTTTTGAAAATCCGCAATCCACCAAATTCTCTTATACGGTTTATCAACAGAAAGATCTCGACCTGTTCCCCGCCCTGATTTCGACGGAATTTATGAATCTGTGCTTCTCCATGCCGCCGGAGCGGCGTTTTCGAGAAGCGCCGGGATCTCCGCATCACTTGCTGCTGGATGCATTCACCCAGGGTGAGTATCCGAAATATGGATTCGACAAACATCCTCACTGGGAATCCGGCAATTGGGTGAAAGCCATGTATAAGTTGGACGACTTGAAAAAACGCGCGCTGCGAAAGTTTTTCCACCGGGCCGATTATTTCACCAACCTGCGAATGCGATATATGGAGGATCATCGAGACTGGATCATCGCGGCGGTGCAAAAGCATAAAGACTCCGAATTCATGAGCCGGATTAACGCGCAGTGGATCAAGGACTGCTGCGACGATAAAAATGAGATGATCAATCATTACAAAGAGTTAACTCTGCTCGTTCCTATATTGATTTATCTTTATGAATAGAATGAGAAGCAACACTATGGATGAAAGGATGAAAGTCATGAATCAGAAACAGACCGTCAACCGACGACGATTTTTAGAACGCTCCACCGCCGGCATGGCCCTGGCGGCGGCGCCCATGATCGTCTCGCGCAATGTTTTGGGCGCCAATGACAAGATCACCATGGGATTGATCGGAGCGGGAGGGCGCGGGCGAGGCGTTATGCACGATCTCGTCAAACAAGGCGCCGACTTTATCGCGATCAGTGAAATTTTCGCGCCGGCGGCTCAGCAAGCGCTGGATGTTCTTGAGGAAGGCGTCAAGAATCATCACGACTATCGCGCTTTATTGGATCGAAGCGACATTGACGCCGTGCTGATCGCCACCCCCGAGCATCAACACTGCGTCCAATTGATCGACGCCGTGCAGGCCGGAAAAGACGTCTATTGCGAGAAGCCGATGTCCAACACCATTGAAGAAGGCTACCGGACCGTGCAGAAAGTGCGGGAGACGGATCGGATCGTGCAAATCGGCATGCAGCGCCGCAGTTCCGAAACGGTCATGAAAACCAAAAAACTGATCGAAGACGAGATCATCGGGCAGATTTACATGGTCAAGGCCTGGTGGAATTGGAGCCTCTCGCATAAACTCAACAACTCTCCTCTTCAGAGCGAGCTCGATTGGAACTCCTTCTGCCATCCCAAAAAGAATATTCGCTTCGAGCCCATGAAATATCGGGAATGGCGCTATTTCTGGCCGTTTTCAGGCGGCAACTGCACGGATCAGGGCACCCATTTAATGGATGTGGTTCAATGGTTCATGAACAGCGATCCGCCGCAGGCGGCTGAATGCTTCGGGGGCGTCTATGAAATGACCGGGGCGGAGACGCCGGACATCTTCAGCGCGATCTACGATTATGGTTCGTTTATGGCGTCCTGGACGCTCAATTATACGAATAAATATCAGAGCGGCTGGATGATTCAGTTCCAAGGCCGAAAAGGGACGATCATGATCAACGATTCCGGCGCGAAGGTGTATGTCGATCCCTGGGATGAAGACACGCCGCCGGATTATTCCATGTCCTACGACGCCAAGCCGGAGATCGAAATCGCGGGCGGCATTCCCACCTCTCCGCACACGCAGAATTTCTTGGATTGCGTCAAATCGCGCAAAGAGCCGAACGCGCCGGTTGAAGTGGGGCATTCGGCGGTCTGCGGTCCGCATTTAGCCAACGTAGCCTGGCATAAAAAAGAACGCGCCTATCTGCGCAGCGATCTGTCCGGCGCTTATTAAAAGAAAAACGCCCCGATTCCAGGCGATAAGAAGACAGAATCTGTTACAGGGGGCGGGCTGAAAGCGCTGCTGCGCCCGCCCCCTTCATTTCCTCGTTCTAATTCATCATCTTCCAGATCTCGCAGCCCGAATCGACGCCGCTTAAGGTTTGTGGAGCGCCGCTATTCAGGTTTTACCATCTGCAGACTTATTCCATTAACATTTCCACATCTTTGATGATATCCCAGTCAGGAAAATAAAAATTGGGATGAAGACCATCAATCTTATCCGGCGCCGGGAAATAAGGATTCGTTAATCTTCCGCCATATCCATCCAAAATGATGCTCTGGTGATTCTCAAATCGAACAAGGCTATTAGCCAGAGGGTTCCAACTCATTGTATAGTTGAGAGGCCAATCCTTAACCGGCATCCGGCTGAAAAAGACTTGTCCTTCATGGTCTAACATCAGCCAATGTTGTTGACCCGGCTCCGGTTCGAGATCACGGGCTTTATCACTATCAAAAAAGGGCAGATGCCCGCGGTCAAAATGTGGATCGTTTGTATAAATGTTTCCAAATCCATCCAGCACGTAATAGAATAAATTTCCTGAATCGTAACGCAGTTCAAGATTTCTCACGATGTCGTAACTAAAATAGGGGAGTCCCTCTAATCGGGGAAGATCCGGCGACGAGGCGTGGATTCCTCCTAAGCCATCCAGCATATACCAGCCGCGCCCTAATGGATCGGGCTCTAAATCTCTGACGATATTGTAATTGTAAAAATATGGAAGTACGGGTTTGGGTTTTTCGGGTTTGGTCGTATGGATGCCGCCATACCCGTCAAGAACCAGCCAGCCCGGAATGGGAGTGGCCGTTGGGATGTCAGTCGGCGATTCAACCGGAGGAGAATAGGGCGGCAATGGATTCTTCGTTTTTAATCCCATGAGCAGGTTATGACCGTCAAGAAGGTAATAGAGCCATTGTCCATCAGGAGAAACGCCTAAACCTTCACCGATATCACTCCAATGATGCGAGAGAATTGTGTCGACTTGTTGTTCTCCAAAGTATGGAATGCGTAAGATGCTGCCATACATAAGGATGTAAAATGCTCTGTCGCTATCCAGATATTCCATTTGATAAGGCCAGCCTTCGATCATAAAATGAGTGTACTCAATCAACGATTTGTCTTCCCCAACCATATATATACGCGCTGGATTATATGAACATACGTAAAGGCGACCGTCCGGACCAAAGCAGCCGTCTGCAATTCGTCTCGGGAAGCCAGTCGTTTTGATTAACTTTTCAGGCTTCGGATTTTCGTGCTTTGGATCAATCCGCCAGATACGGTTGACTATTTCGGGATGACTTTGATGGGTAATGATGAGAATATCTCCAACATTGGCGCCGGGGAGTTTTTGATTGTCCGATACGATCAAGATCGATTCAATTTCAATATATTTATCGTTTTCGTGATTATTGAAAAGATTAATTTTGGTGGTTTGTTGGCCGTCAGGAGATAAAACCAGCATGAATTCTTCAACATTTCTATCAATACAATACATTGTTCCATCAGACGCGACGGCCAAGCGATCAAGCGTGAAGGAATAAGCGCTCGGTAAATTCGCGATCCGAACAGCATTTACATCTTCAAATAAATCTCCGGGCTGCGGCGCGCAGTAGATGGCTCCGGATGCTGTATAATAGATATTTCCATTGGTGGGATGGACGGCTAAAACTTCCCCCCTTAACCCACCGACGTTTACAACTGGTTTTTTATGAAATAACGTTTTTGAACTGGGGGGAATTGTGGGAGTTCTTGTCGGAACCGGAGCCTCGGAGAGGCTTATTAGATCCCATATGCGTACAACGCGATCTTCTCCAGCACTCATGCATTGAGTTCCGCTTTTGTTAAAAGCGACATTTTTTGTTATTCCGTTATGGGCCCGCCAACGCAATGGGGGCGCGTCATCCAATCGCCATAATGTCATTCCACCATTTTCGTTTCCGGCGGCGATTCGATTTTCTTTCTGCGAGACGCTTAAACATGAAATCTCAACATTATGCCGATGCAATTCTTTCTTTTGGACTTGATCATATTGAACAAGGATATTTCCACCGCTCCAATGTTGACGGCCTGTTGGATTTAATGACAGAAACGCTCCAGGAAGATCGGTCATTTCCAACTTGTTGTCGATGCGGCTCCACTGGTAAACTTGGCTTTCTGTTCCCGTGTAAAGATAGAGGCCATCATTGCTGGCGGCGACGGAAAGGACTTCTTCGCCTAAATTTGAATAATAGGTTTTAAGCGTCGTCCCTTTTATTCTGTTCAATAAGTAAGCCCTGTTCGATTTTGTTCCGGCCAAAATAACGGAAGGATTGTCAAGGACGGCTAGTGAAGAAACGGGATAATCAACCTTCCATACATTATTTTGAATTTTGGATTGCGCATCCCAACTTACAATAGAACTATCTCCATAACCAGCAAGAATTGATTCTCCATTGGGTGAAAACACTGCAACATGCAAGTTGTCAACCGGTGAGTTCAATTGATATTCGATCGTTGCCAAATTTGGATCGTATATTCGAATCTCCCCATTTTTAAGCGCAATAAGAATGTGAAGATTATCCGGTGAGTATTGAATGGAAACGACGTCGGACTCAACATGCAGCTCCCTTAAAAGCGGAAGAGTCGGCTCTGGAAAAGGAGTCGGCGTCGGGGTCGGGGTTGGAACAGGCGTGATTGTATCAAGATCAGATGGAATTTGATTCTCCGGCGCTATTTCCACATCCCATATGATCTCCCAATTGGGAAAATAAAAATCATCCGGCAATCCGTCGACGATGTTTTTCGCAGGATAATACGGACTTGTATGACGTCCCCCGAAAGCGTCAATAAGCACGGTGGATTCATCAGGAAAGCGAACCATTCCGCGAATCACAGGAAGATCATCCCATTTGCGTCCTAAGGGAATATCAAAGGCGGGAGGATCTTCCCACAGAGCAGGCGCAGGGCCGTAAGTTGAATAGATTTGCCCATAGATATCAAGCGTTAACCATCCATCGCCGCCGGGATCCGGTTCAAGATCACACAACACCGGTTGAAATAAAAAATAAGGCAATTGTTTTTGCTCAAAATCGGGATCGTCCGTATGCACCGCCCCCCACGAGTCAAGCAAATAGAATACGAGTTTATCCTCTTTGAGTTTGATCTCCAGATTGCGAGCCAAATCGAAGCCGAAATAGGGTGAATTATCCGGCAAAGGCAACTCATCCGATGATCGATAGATCGTCCCATAGCCATCGAGCATATACCAACCGCGCCCTAATGGATCCGGCTCGAGATCCCGCACGATGTCAAAATCGAAATAGGGCAGCGCCGGCCTTGGAATGTCAGGATGGCTTGTATGGATTCCACCAAAACCGTCCAGAACATACCAGCCTGCGACGGCGGCGGTTGGTTGGGGCGTTGGCGTGGGGAGCGGTTCGTCGTCTTGATATTTAAGAACAACGATCTGGTTTTCGGATGCAATCAGCAAATATAAATACTTGCCATCCTTTGATGCAAGGACATCTGAATAACTTGAATAGTAGCGAGAAGGCGTTGAAAAAACTTGTATAAGTTCCTTAAAATCATCCGAAATTCTATATAAATATGTCTCCTGTGATTGATGAGCAAGAATGTAAAAAGCATTTTCTGAAGATAGGTATTCGAATCGATGAGCGACTCCAGGCACGGGCAGATGGGTATGATTAAGTTGACGCACCTCTCCGTTTTCTTCCAGGCGGTAAACTTGATTAGGATTCAGCGTCAACCAATGGAGTTTCCCATCAGGGCCGATTGTCCAATCTTTGATATTCGGCGGAAGTTGATCGGCGGGTAGATACGGATTGAGATCAACCGTTTTGCTGCGGTAATTGACTACCCAAAACGATTCCCGGCCCATTCGCCAAGATGTTGAACTATCCTCATTGTGTAAAATGAGAACGTCGCCGCTGCCTAAACCCGGGATGTTGTCCGTTGAACTCACAGCATGAATTCGATTTATTCTCCAACTATTGTTGTCTGCAAACACAACTTCGCTATGCTTTCCACTTTTGGGAAATACCATGAAATCATCCCAGGAAAAGGAGTAACAAAACAATGTATCATCTTCAGAAACACTCACTCCATCCAATACATTAAACGGAATTCCTCGCTTTTCCTGAAATATTAATTTCCCCTGATTGGGTGAAAAAATACTGAATCCAAACATATCCCCAACATACAACTGACCCGTTAACGGATGCACGGCGCCAACTCTATGGCCATCTAAATCCAGGATTCTCTGAAAAAGGATTAAGCGAGAGCGTAATATAGTTGGCGTTGGTGTTGGAGTTGGGATTGCAGTGGGCGTTTCTGTGGCTGTCGGAGTTTCGCCGGCAGCGATAGACATTTCAGCGTTAAAAGAGAATACGATGATCGTTATGAATAAAAGGTAAACATGATGAAGAGGGCAGGTTGACATAGTGAGGCTTCCTCCTTCTAAAAATTTTTCTTCTTTTACGCCCTTCACAATTCAATTCATCGTAACGGCGATGAAGGACTTAACGAAAATCGTGACATTTATAACCTGCGAGCGTCAAAGGCCGTCAAACGGAATCGGGGATTGGTACGGTTGGTGCGAAGCCTGCCAAGACGACAAAATCCATGAGTAACATAAACGTAGAAATCGCTGCAATATTCCTTTGGTTCATGATGATCTCCTCTTAAAAATAGGTTGATCCCAAAACGATTGATTCCCTTTTTTGTTTATGTCCCTATGCATAGAGACGCCGACTCAAACGTCGAATTCACGATCCAGGCCGATCCCCGATTCAATAGACCGGTGCGAAATCGAATCTTACCTCATCGGCGATGGACCGCGACTGGCAAAGAATGACAACCTGAATCAATGAAATAGTCTTTCTTCGAATATCCCCCGATCTAGTTGCATCCTACAATAACAAAATAAACTACTATCTCAATTTTGTCAACAAAATTTTTTTGAAATAAAGAAAATACTGATTATTTATAGAATTTTTGATATATGATAAATACACGTTTTTTTTGGTTTGTTATGAGCAGCAAATGGGGGCGACGCCCCAATCGTCCTGCTTTGCGACTTTTTAATGCATGTCTGCGAATGGATTGGCGAACAATCGCTGCGCGTGTTTTCCCCGGATCTTTCGCCTTATCAAGTCAGGAATGAATTCCAAGCATTATCAATCCCTTTTACGAGAGGAGAACGAAATGAAGCGTTCCACCTTAGCAGCATATTTCGCCGCCGCCTTTTTTATGATGGGCGCAGTAGGCGCGTACGCGGATGAAGCCTACTTTTTCTGGAAAGGAAGCGCCCCGGATTCGGTCTCATGGGCGTCGTTTGACTGGGAGGGGCAGGGGCGATCGTCCGGTTTTGCTACGAGCGTCCAAGCCGGTGAATTCTACAATCACACGCCGGATGCGGGCGACGATGTCGAACTCAATCAATCCATCACATTCAGCCTAAACGTTGAAGGCAATCGAGGCGCCCACCATCCCACCGTTCTGCCGGGCGGGATCGGCGTTGTGAGTCTATGGGTGTATTACGACTTCGATTTTGGAATGGGCCTCAGCGGCGCCGCCAACAGCGTCTACTTGTCAGTTCTGCCCGGACCGGCGCTGCCGTCGGATAACTATCTCGGCATAGAGATGATTTTCGACGTGGAGAACACTCGTCTCGTTTCGAGTGAAAATCCTTCCGGGATCGACGGTCCGGCCATGATCCACAACGATTGGAATCACCTGGTTTTTACGGACGACGGCAATTCCGTCACACTGCAAATCAATGACGAAGACGCCGGCCTCAGCCTCTCTTCGGGAGGGAATCTCTGGTATATCAACATAGTCGACGGCGTCGTCACAAGCGAAGGAAGCATTGAAAACGGAGAATGCCAGGAAACATGGTACATCGACGACATCGAGTGCAGTTCGTCCATCGCATCGGGCGTTGAATACATCGACGCACCGCTTACTTCGAACACGGTCGCCATCGACGGCGTCATCAATCCCGACGAAGTAGCGGGCGCCAATCAACTCTCGTATGACGGCAGTTCAACCGAACGCCCCGGCGTTCATGCTCAGTTTTACGGACAATGGCAGCTGCCCACGCCCGAAGATTTGACGGCGACTGTTTATCTGCAAAACGACGGCGTCAAACTCTATATCAGCGTCGATGTGCTCGACGATGTGATCACCCTCAAAGACGGCGCCTCCTGGTGGGAAGAGGACAGCACGGAGATTTATATCGACCACGATCAAAGCCGCAGCACATCCGGCGCCGATCAAATTTCCGTCCGAGCCGACAACCAGGCCGGCAACCAGGGCGATTATTCGGATTGGCTGGCCATCCAGTCTCAACTCAAACCCGAAAATGACGGCTGGCAGATTGAAGCCGGAATCGATATGGCCGCATTAAATCTAAGTCAGGGTGAATCGTACGGCTTCGATATATCCATCAACGATTCCGACGGCGAAAACGAACCGGGCTATCAAGGAGCGCAGGAATGGCTCTACGCCTGTTACGAAACCGCTTATTACAACGAGACATACTGGGGCAATGTTCGAATTCTGAGCGAGCAAACCCCCATCATAGAATGGGAAATCTATTGATTCAGCTAAATACCAACGAGACAAAGCCGTTGGCTCTTTCTTCACAAGTAAACCGTTTATCTAAAATGTAAAGAAGAGCGGGTTTTCGGTGGAAGCCGAAAACCCGCTCTGTTTTTATGCATTAATTCATCACAATTAAACCGTATTGGGATCCGGATGCTCCCATGGTTCTCGATAGGGCCTCAGCAACAGGCGATTGGCTTCTTCATCGCCGATGACGCAGTGATTTTCAGGATCCCAAGCCAGCGTCCGGCCGACCTTCGCCGCGATGTTGGCGAGGATGCAGCTTGCGCTGGAGATGTATCCCTGCTCGATATCGGAAACCGGGCGGCCGCGATTGTCGATCGCCGACAGGAAATTATTCCAATGGCTCCGCAGCGCCGGAGCGATATGGCGCTCTAAATCCTTCTCGGTTTTATCTTCCGGATATTGCTCGAATTCATACTGAACATCCTGGTGAATCGCCTCCCCTCGTCCCAAGGGAATAAAGTCATAACTCATGACGCTCAATTTCAACGTCCCCTTATCGCCGTAAATAGTCGCGCCCCAGGGATATTTGGGATCGGGAGACTGCCCCCAGGCCCGATGCTGCCAGACGACGTCCAAATCATCATGATGGAATGTCGCCAACTGGGTATCGGAGGTGGTCGCTTTGCTGTCTTTATCGATGTAAATCCCGCCTGTGGAAGAGATTCGTTGGGGCCAGTCCAGATTAAGCAGCCATCGAACCATGTCATACATGTGAACGCACATATCGCCCATGATGCCGTTGCTGTATTCCATGAAGGCGCGCCAACCCCGGGGATGCGTCAACCGGTTATAGGGCCTCATGGGCGCCGGGCCGGTCCACATTTCATAATCCAACCATTCGGGAGGATTCTCATCGGGAGGATTCTGACGCGCTCGCATGTGATAGTAGCAATACACCTCGACCCATCCGATTTTCCCCAGTTTGCCTTCGTTGAGAATCCGGTCGCGCGCCTCGATGAGATGCGGCGTGCTGCGCCGCTGCATTCCCACCTGCACAACTCTGTTATACTTGCGCGCGGCGGCGAGCATGGCATGCCCTTCGACGGCATCGATGCTGATGGGCTTCTCCACATAGACGTCCGCTCCAGCCTTGACGGCGGCGATCATGGGCAGGCAATGCCAGTGATCGGGAGTAGACACCTGGACGATATCCATTTCTTCCTTACTGAGCATTTCGCGAAAGTCGTGATACAACCGCGGCTTCTTTCCGGAGGCCTGCCGCGAAGCCACGATCTCCGCCGCCTCCGCCAACATCTTCGAATCCACGTCGCACAATGCAACAACCTCGGCCGGGGCGATCTGCAGCAGCCGAAGCAGCGCGCTCTTCCCATACCACCCCGAACCGATGAGCCCGACGCGCCTCTTCTTTTGCTGATCGAAATTCGCATCGAAATTCGCGGCATAGCCTCCCAAAGACGACATAGCCAATCCGGCTGCGCCGGTTCGTAAAAAATGACGACGATCCATGATCTATCTCCTGTGCATCCTCTAATAAAAGATGTCGAATCGTTCTGTACGCTCCGATTTCCAAGAGAACACAACGATCCGGCGATTCTCCTTCAAATCATATCAAAATAGCGGGATGGTTTAAATGATTCGAAAATCAATGCATCGTATTTCTCATCAAAAGATCTCAATTCTTCGATGCGAATTTATCTTCTTCCTGATAGGATAGAACTCAGTAAATGAGTGCTGATATTCATCGTTTACTCCACTTATTTTGCGCCATTTTGGCTCAGTTTTAATCTGCTTTCTTTAATGCTGTAACAGGCAGCCCAAAATATAAGAGGTTATAATATATTCTTTTTAATGCATTTATGGATGCTTCCTCAAATAAAAATGATTTTTCTGTGAAATTTGTACAGCATTTGCTTTGATGGAAAGAAAAAAGAAAATCTGATTCACATTGGGGGTACAAATAGATGGATTTGAATCGTTTTACGCAGAAATCTCAAGAAGCCTTAACCGACGCGCAAAATCTCGCCGTGAGTCACGGCCATGTCGAAGTGGATATCGAACACCTGCTTCTCGCTGTGCTCGAGCAGGAGGAGGGCTTGATTCCCCGCTTGCTGACCAAAATGGAGAAGCCGCTCGATTCTCTGCGCAGCAAAGTGAAAGACGAACTCCATCGCCGCCCCAAAATGAGCGGCCCGGGATATGAATCGGGCAAAGTCTACATAACAAACCGGTTGAATCAGGTTTTAGTCAACGCAGAATCGATCGCCAAGCATCTCAAGGACGATTATGTAAGCGTCGAACATCTTTTCCTCTCCATCCTGGCTGACAAACCTTCCTCGTCGGGCGCTAAAATCCTCGCCCAGGCCGGCATTACGCGCGACTCGATTTTGCAGGCCTTAACCCAGGTTCGAGGAAATCAACGCGTCACAAGCGCCACGCCTGAATCGACCTACGACGCCTTAGAGCGGTTTGGTCAGGAACTGGTCGACGCGGCCTCCAAAGGGAAACTCGATCCCGTCATTGGGCGCGACGGAGAGATCCGCCGCGTTATACGAATTCTGTCCAGGAAGACGAAAAACAATCCCGTCTTGATCGGCGAACCAGGCGTCGGTAAAACCGCCATCGTCGAGGGATTGGCGCACCGCATCGTTCGCGGTGATGTTCCCGAAGGTCTTAAAAACAAGCGCATCTTCGCATTGGATATGGGATCGTTGGTCGCCGGCGCCAAGTACCGCGGCGAATTTGAAGAACGCCTCAAGGCGGTTCTTAATGAAATCAAAAAAAGCGACGGACAAATTCTGCTCTTCATCGACGAATTGCACAACATCGTCGGGGCGGGGCGAACCGAAGGCGCCATGGACGCCGGCAATATGCTGAAGCCGATGCTGGCCCGCGGCGAGTTGCACTGCATCGGCGCCACTACGCTTAACGAGTACCGCCAATACATCGAAAAAGACGCCGCTTTAGAACGGCGATTTCAGCCGGTTCTGGTGGAGCAGCCTACTGTCGAAGACACCATCTCAATCTTGCGAGGGCTGCGCGAACGCTTCGAAGTGCACCACGGCGTCAAGATTCAGGACAACTCGCTGGTGGCGGCGTCGGTTTTATCGAATCGGTATATTTCCGACCGCTTCCTCCCCGATAAAGCTATCGATCTCATAGACGAAGCCTGTGCCATGATCCGCACCGAAATCGACTCCATGCCGGCTGAATTGGATGAGATTACAAGACGCGTCATGCAGTTGGAGATCGAAGAACAAGCGCTGAGCAAAGAGAAAGATACGGCCAGCAAGGAACGCTTGAAAGCCTTGCGCAAAGAATTGGCCGATCTGCGCGCCAAGTCGGACAGCATGCGCACCCAGTGGGAGACGGAAAAAAACAGCATTCAGAAAATTCGCCGTCTGCGAGAAGAGTTGGAATCCATGCGCCAAGAGATCGAACGGGCGGAGCGGGATTATAATCTATCGAAAGCGGCGGAACTTAAACACGGTAAGTTCCCCCAACTTCTCAAGCAGCTTCAAGAAGAAGAAGCGGCGATGGAAAATAAAAAGAACGAATCGAGATTTCTGCGCGAAGAGGTGACGCAGGAAGAAATCGCCGAAATCGTCGCGCGCTGGACCGGCATCCCCATCAATAATCTCATGGAAGGCGAACGGGAAAAACTGCTGCGATTGGATGAAGATTTGCACCAGCGCGTCATCGGGCAGGACGAAGCGGTGCAGGCGGTTGCGGACGCCGTCATTCGGGCGCGCTCCGGCATCAAAGATCCCCGCCGGCCGATCGGTTCGTTCATCTTTCTCGGACCCACCGGCGTCGGAAAAACGGAATTGGCCAAAACGCTGGCCCAGTCTTTATTCGATTCCGAAGACAACATGGTGCGCATCGACATGTCGGAATACATGGAAAAACACTCCGTATCGCGCTTAATCGGAGCGCCTCCGGGATACGTCGGCTACGATGAAGGCGGCCAATTAACCGAAGCCGTGCGCCGCAAGCCATACTGCGTAATCCTGTTTGATGAATTCGAGAAAGCCCATCATGACGTCTTCAACATCCTCCTCCAGATTCTGGATGACGGACGATTGACTGATTCCCAAGGACGAACCGTCGATTTCAAGAACACGGTGGTCATTCTTACCTCGAACGTCGGTTCGCAATACCTTCTGGAAGGCGTCGATGCAGGAGGAGAGATCACCGAGCAGGCCCGCGAACAGGTGCTGCGTGAATTGCGCGCCCATTGCCGCCCCGAATTTCTGAATCGCGTCGACGACATCGTCCTTTTCAAAACGCTTCACATGGAGGAAATCGAGAAGATCGTCGATCTACTGCTGGACGAAGTTCGTAAGCGCCTGCAGGATCGTCAAATGAAACTGGAAGTTTCACCGGAAGCCAAAGAAAACCTGGCGATGCGCGGATACGATCTGGTTTATGGCGCGCGTCCTCTGCGCCGATTGATCCAGCGCGAATTGGAGACGAAAATAGGCCGCGCATTGCTAGCCGGCGACGTCCTCGACCGTGCGACGATCCGCGTCAATTTAGAGAACGGAGAATTGGTTGTGACGTACGAAAATCCCAAACCCGAAGCAAAACAGGATGAAATTCAGGCGGCTGTGTAAAATGTGTAAAAAATGACAATAATCTCGCCCCGATCGGCTTTACTCCAGACCGCATAATTGATTCTTAGACAAGGAAGAGTATTATGGAACAATTCATTAAGGAGAACGCAAAATGATTGTTCCCACGATCGGGATCATTATGGCGGGCGGATCCGGCGAGCGTTTTTGGCCTGTCAGCCGTAAAAAAAAACCGAAGCAACTGCTCCGATTAACGGATGGCCGCTTGACGCTGCTTGAGGAAGCCGTTGAACGGGTGCTTCCGATCATACCGCCGGAAAGATTGTTTGTCGCTACCAACCAAACCCTGCAAGAACCGATTCGCGCCGCCATGACCCGCATTCCCCCGGAAAATATTCTGGCCGAACCGACGCGGCGCAACACAACCGGCTGCCTGGCGTTCGCCGCCGCCCACTTACTGGCCCGCTACGGGCGAACGCATGACGATATGATCATGGCGGTTACGACCGCCGATCACCGGATTGGCGATCCGGAGGATTTTCGCAAAACGATCCAAGCCGCAATCTGGTACGCCAAAGAAAAAAACGCTCTCATGGTCGTTGGATTGCATCCCGATCGACCCGAAACCGGCTACGGCTATATCGAGATCCCTGAAGGCGCGCAGCCGGCGGCGGCATGCGAAGGCGTCTCCATCTTTCCGACGCATCGATTTCGAGAAAAGCCCTCGCTTCCCGACGCCAAAGCCTATCTCGACAGCGGACATTTTTTCTGGAACAGCGGAATGTTCTTCTGGCGCATGTCGGTTTTTCTCGAAGCGATGAAGAAATTCATGCCGGAGGTTCATCAAAGCATTTTGGATATGCGCGATGCGCTGATCACCGGCTTCAATCCCGATTCGATCGTCGCATCCGTTTTCGAAAAACTGCCTAACATCTCCATCGATTACGCCATCATGGAAAAAGCCGACCATGTTTACATGGCCCAGGGCGATTTTCCCTGGGATGACGTCGGGCTTTGGGACTCGCTGGCCCGATACCATAGCAAAGACGCCCAAAACAACGTCGCCGTCGGCGATCCCATTCTGATTGAATGTCAGGATGTTACGGTTTATAACGAGCCGGGCGGCGAAAAAATGGCGGTAGGCGTCCTTGGCATGAAAGACGTTATTGTGGTTACGACGGAGGACGGCGTTTTAGTCTGTCCTAAAAACCGCGCTCAGGACGTCCGAATGATTGTCGAACGCTTAAAAGAACAAAACGCTTCGCAAATATAAACCGATCTAATATAATCTCAGAATCGATGCGATTTTAAATTATTTGATTTTTTTCATTCACGATTTACGACTACGGATCATGGAGGATATGTATGCCAGAGAAACACACGCTCCCCTGTTTCAAAGCTTATGATGTTCGCGGGAAAGTCCCTTCCGAGTTGAATGTGGAACTTGCCTATAAAATCGGTTTGGCGACCGTCCAATTTCTCTACGCCAAAAAAATCGTCGTCGGCCGGGACATCCGGAAGACCAGTGAAGAAATACGCGATTCATTGATCCGGGGATTGACGGACGCCGGCGCCGATGTCATCGATATTGGCCTCTGCGGGACCGAAATGGTTTATTACGCCGTCTCGCATCTGAACGCGGACGGCGGCGTCATGATCACCGCCAGCCATAATCCCCCCGAATACAACGGCATGAAATTCGTCCGCGAAGATTCCAAGCCGATCAGCGCCGACACCGGATTGAAAGACATCGAGCAGATGTGCATTCTAAACGAATTTTCCAAAGCCGACGCTCCCGGTTCGGTCGAGACGATCGACGTCTCTCAGGAATACGTACAACATATCTTATCGTATGTGGACGTTTCAAAATTGAAGCCGTATAAGCTCGTCGTGAACGCGGGCAACGGCTGCGCCGGGCCGATCGTGGATCTGCTTGAACCGCATCTCCCCTTTCAGTTCATTAAAGTCCATCATGAACCGGACGGCGATTTCCCCAACGGAGTGCCCAATCCTCTGGAGCCCAAAAACCGGCCGGCGACCTCCGAAGCCGTGAAACGCAGCCAAGCCGACGCCGGGATCGCCTGGGACGGCGATTTTGATCGATGCTTCTTCTTCAGCGAAAAAGGCGATTTTATTGACGGCTACTATATTGTCGGCTTTCTTTCTCAGGCGTTATTGGCCAAGAATCCAGGCGGAAAGATTGTCTACGATCCCCGCTTAACCTGGAATACCATCGAAATTGTAAAACAAAGCGGCGGCGAAGCGGTGAAATGCCGGTCAGGACACGCGTTCATCAAGGAAAAAATGCGGCAGAACGATGCGATATACGGCGGGGAAATGTCCGCTCATCACTATTTCAAAGATTTCTTTTTCTGCGACAGCGGCATGCTGCCCTGGCTGCTCATTTTAGAAATCATGAGCGAAACCGGAAAAACGTTCTCCGAACTCGTGCGGGAGCGCATCGAAAAATTCCCCTGCAGCGGTGAAATCAATCGGCTGGTCAATAATCCGGACACCGCCATTGAACAAGTTCGCGAGCATTTTCTAGATCAAAATCCTCATATTGACGAAACCGACGGCATCGGCATGGATTTTGATCAATGGCGCTTCAATTTACGCAAATCCAACACCGAACCGATACTACGCCTGAACGTGGAATCTCGTGCGAATCACGATCTTCTCGATGAAAAAACCCAGGAAATCTTGAGCATTATAGAAAAATCTTAAAGCGATTCCTGCTCAACCCATAAAAAGATCTTCTTGTAAGCGAACGGTGCGATGTTTCCCATTTCCGATACGCTGAAAACAAGACGGCCGGCTTATATTACAAAGACATTGGCGCTGATCAATGTCTTTGTTTTTCTTTACGAACTCGAATTGGGAACTCTGTTAGAGCCGTTTTTGTTTCAATATGGCTTAATTCCCATTCGCTACACGCGTCTTTTCGATTTTCAAGATTCTATTTTCTCGCTGATCTTCCCTTTTTTCACATCTCTTTTTTTGCATGGAGGATGGCTTCATCTGATCTCAAACATGTGGGTGCTTTGGATCTTCGGCGATAATGTGGAAGACCGCTTGGGTCATAAAACATTTCTTCTTTATTATCTGGCTTTCGGAGTCGCCGCGGGCGTCGCGCATATCGCTGCGAATCCCCACTCCTCCCTGCCCACCATCGGCGCAAGCGGAGCCATCGCCGGCGTAATGGGGATGTATTTGGTGCTTTTCCCCTATGCCCGGGTGCGAACTCTGGTGATCATTTTTGTTTTTATTGACTTTTGGGAAGTGCCGGCCTTCCTGTTTTTCAGTTTCTGGTTTCTCATGCAATTTTTCAACGGCGCTTTGAGTCTTTCCGGCGGAGACGCCTTCGGCGGGATAGCCTGGTGGGCTCATATAGGAGGGTTTATAACCGGCATGATTATCGCTATATTCCATCGAAAGAAAACGCGGCGGCGCCATGATTTCATATACGAAATTCCCAAGCATTATTAATCATAATACGCAAAGGTTTTGAAATCCTGGAAAAAAGAGTAAAATCAAATAAAATCAACAATCTGTATTTCCTTTTTTTCTCATTCCCCCATCAGGGATAGAACAGAGTCAGTTTAACGGAAATATCCTTATATCAACAACTTACAGTAAACGTCACACCATCTTTTTGTATTGGATACTCAAATGGACTACCGAAACACCCTCAATTTACCCTCCACAAAATTCCCCATGCGGGCCAACTTGGCGCAGCGCGAACCGGAAATTCTTAAGCGCTGGGATGAAATGAAGATTTATCACAAAGCCCGCGAATCACGCAATGGCAAGGATACCTTCTATCTCCATGACGGTCCTCCCTACGCCAACGGCGATATTCATATGGGAACCGGTCTCAATAAAATCTTAAAGGATCTGGTCATTAAATCCAAACTGCTGCTCGGGACGAATATTCATTATCGGCCCGGCTGGGATTGCCACGGCCTCCCGATTGAACTCAACGTAATTCAAAAGTTATCGGAAGAAGAATCCAAGACGCTTCATCTCAACCAAATTCGCCATCGCTGCCAGAAATTCGCTCGAAAATTTGTCGACGTCCAGCGCAATAGTTTCAAACGTCTCGGCGTCATCGGCGAGTGGGAGCGGCCATATTTGACATTGAATCCCGAATATGAGGCGGAGGAACTGCGTCAATTCGCTAATATGGTTCGGGAAGGATATGTCTATCAAGGGATGAAGCCGGTGTATTGGTGCCCGGTGTTTAAGACCGCTCTGGCGGAAGCCGAAGTCGAATACGAAGAACATACCTCGCCGGCCATCTACGTCCGATTCCCCTTCACGGACGAATCCAGTCAGAAAATCCGAGGCGCTCTGCCCAACCTCGACGACAAGCCGATTCATACTGTTATTTGGACCACGACGCCCTGGACGCTGCCGGCGAACCGCGCTGTGTGCTTGCATCCTAATTTCATCTACGGTTTGATTCCATTAGAAAACGAATACATCTTAACCGCCAAAGAACTGGCGGATCGCTTCCTCCAAGAAACGGGTCTCAAACGCACGAACGAGATTATCGGTTCATTCTCCGGCAATGAATTATGCAACATGAAAATCGATGCGATCCCGCCGTTCAGCGAAAAGCCTGTCCCGATCATTGTCGGCAAGCACGTAACCCTGGAACAAGGGACTGGCGCCGTTCATACCGCGCCGGGCCACGGTCATGAAGATTATTTGGTGGGGATGAACTATAACCTGGAAGTCTTCTCGCCGGTCGACGAGAAAGGCTGCTTCACAGAAAAATCACCCGTTTGCGCCGGGCAGTTCGTCGAAGACGCCAACCAGCCCATCGTGGATAATCTCAAGGAGCGCGGTCTGCTCGTTCATCAAGATAAATTAGTGCACTCCTACCCGCATTGCTGGCGAAGCAAAAAGCCCATCATTTTCCGGGCGACCCGGCAATGGTTCATTTCGCTTGAACGGCAGAATCTTCGCGATCGCCTGCTGGAGGCGATTGATAAAGTAAATTGGATCCCCAGCTGGGGGCGTCAGAGAATCCGCGGGATGGTGGAAAACCGCCAGGAATGGTGCATTTCCCGGCAGCGCACATGGGGCGTTCCCATCCCAGCCTTCTACGTAGGCGATTCCGACCAGGGGATTCTGGACGCCGATTTCATCTACGAACTTTCGAAAAAAGTGGAACAAGAAGGCACAGACCTCTGGTACCGCGCCATCGACGATCCGAGCATTCTCGGCGACATCCAACGCCTGCATGAACTGCTGCCGGAAGGCAAAAGCCTGCAGGACGTCCGGCTGGATCCCGATATTCTGGATGTGTGGTTCGATTCCGGCGTCAGCCATCATTCGGTTATGGCGCACGATGAAAAGAAATACCCGGTCGACATGTACTTGGAAGGCAGCGATCAACATCGCGGCTGGTTCCAATCCGCCTTGGTGACGGCGACGGGCGCAGGCTTTGAACCGCCTTACAAAACGGTTTTGACTCACGGCTTCACGGTGGATGAGAAAGGCCGCAAACTTTCGAAAAGCCTGGGCAATTTCGTCGTGCTCGACAAACTGATCAAGGAAACGGGAGCGGACGTCATCCGCCTTTGGGTCGCTGCGGAGGACTTCCGGGGCGATATGTCCTTCTCCCGAGAAATTCTTTCCCGCATTTCCGAATCCTATCGCCGCATCCGCAATACGGCTCGATTTCTGTTAGGAAACATTTCCGATTTCGATGCATCGCAGACCGTTCCCGAAGAAGAGCGTTTGGAACTGGATCGTTGGATCCTAAGCCGGTGGCGCGAATGCAAGAGCCGGATCATCCAAGCCTACGAACGGTTTGATTTCCATCGCATCTACTACGATTTAAATAATTTCTGCAGCGTGGATCTCAGCGCGATGTATCTCGACATCATCAAAGACCGCCTTTACGTATCGGGCAAAGACAGCCAGGATCGAAAATCCGGCCAGTCCACCATCGCCGAGATCGCGATTGAATTAACCGCCTGCACGGCGCCGATCCTTTCCTTCACCTGTGAAGAAATCTGGCAGTTGCTGCGCGAACACAATCTGGTCAAAGAAGAGTCGGTGTTTTTATACGAACTCGATAAAACCATCCCCGCCATTGACAAGGAATTCATGGATAAATGGGATAAGATCTTCCTGCTGCGCGGCGAAGCCATCAAAGCGATCGAGCAGGCTCGCAAATCGGCGGTCATCGGTCATTCGCTCGACAGCTGCGTCTATCTGAAATCCGTCAACGGCGAATGGAAGCCCTGCCTCGAGCAGGCGTCATCCGCCGCGTTGGGCGACGATTTATCCAGCATTCTCATTGTCTCCGACGTCAAGGTTGGAGACTTGCCGGAAGGCGCAGAGACCTATACGACTCCCCTGCTTCCGGGCGTTGAAATCGCCGTCGGCAAAGCGGCCGGCGAGAAATGTCCGCGCTGCTGGCATTATCATCCGGAAGTGGGCCAACAGGGGAAAGAGGTTTGTCCTCGCTGCCAAAAGATCTTAAACGGCGCGCAATAAATTTCCCTGGACCATGACAACATCAAAATTGACGCATTTAGGAAGAGGCGCATTTGAGAAGGGTCGCATTTGGGAAGGGGATTGAGAAGCCGATCAACCATCCGATTTCATCAATCCTCTTCCATGAGGTCCTGGCGGCGAACGAAACAAAAGAATCATTCATAATGGATTATTCCATTTTGCCGGAGGGGAGATTCAGGTGAATCAAGAAATCAACATCGAGAAAAAAACCAAGACCGATCCATCCCCTCCATCATCCTATTCGCGAGCGTCCCGCCGAGACATAGTATGGATTTTAGGCATCGCTGTTTTCACCTTCATTTTCGACCTGGTTACTAAAATCTGGGCCGTTCGAAGGTTGGAAGGGCAGCCGCCGATCGATATCATCCCCGGCGTGTTTCGCTTCGCTTATGGGGAAAACACCGGCATCGCTTTCGGTCTTTTTCAAGATCACGGCGGCCTGCTGCACATTCTTTCCCCCCTCGCTTTCATCATCCTGCTGGTTATTCTCTATAAAATGTTCGCCGAATACTCCATGGATGTCTGGTATCGGATCATTTTCGGCCTGTTAATCGGCGGAGCGCTGGGAAATATTCTCAATCGGCTGTATTGTGGATATGTCGTCGATTTCATCGATGTATTCATCGGAACCTATAACTGGCCGACCTTCAACATCGCCGACTCCGCGTTAACGGTCGGCGAAGTGATTCTGGTCGCCAAAATTCTAATCGAAGAACTCGCGCTGCACAAAAAGAAAGACAACCTCGAAGAAGAAATACCGGCCAAGGAATCAGACTGATATGCACCCGACCTTCATCCATTTTTTCGGCATCCAAATTACGACCTACGGGCTGATGATGGCCGTCTCGTTTGCGACGCTGTGGCTGTGCACCGTTCATCGCGGACAAAAGTTGGGATATTCGCAGGATTTTATCATCAATTTGATCACCATCATCGTCGCCGGGGCTTTCATCTTCGCCCGTTTTCTGCATGTGATCGTCGAGTGGGATTACTACGCGCAAAATCCCTCCGCCATTTTATTTTCTCGCGATGGATTTGTGTTCCTGGGCGGATTTGTCGGCGCGACGGCGTTAGCGGTATGGTATACGAAAAAAAAACAGCAAAGCATTCTGGGCGTCGCCGATCTTTTCGCCCCCTTCCTGGCGCTGGCGCAGGGAATGGGGCGAATCGGATGCTTCTTATACGGCTGCTGTTTTGGCAAGGTCTGCTCGGCGCCTTGGGCCGTCCATTTTCCGCCGGATTCGCCCGCCTATAATTTTCAATTCAACCAAGGCTTGATCGACATCAACGCCGTTTCTTCTCTTCCCGTTCATCCCACGCAAATCTATCACTCTCTCTTCAATTTTGCGCATTTCGGCATTCTGCTCTTCATCCGAAGCCGCCAGACGTTTCGCGGCCAGCTGGCGATGTGTTATCTGATGATTTACAGCCTGGGCCGTTTTGTGATCGAGTTTTATCGCGGCGACTCCTATCGCGGCATATACGGGCTGCTTTCGACTTCGCAAATTCTGAGCCTTCTTCTTTTCGCAGTGGGCGCCGCGGGATTTTTCCTGTTGAAAAAACTCGCCCTAACGCCCGAAGCCATAGGGGCAATCGAATCATGCGACTCCTCAACCAAGCCATCTGACTGCTAACGCCCGAATTGCCGATCGCCCCCGCGCTCTTTATCTACAGCGCCGCCGTGAACGCGACTACAATAATTCCATCCATGACAGCGAGCTGAACTGATGACAAAAAAAATCCCTACAACTCTTTGGCTGTTTTTGCTCATTGCCTGCGCGTACATCGGCCTCCGTTCTCATACGCTCCTTGCCGCTTTTCCCCATGATGAAGGGCTGTTTCTTTATGGAGGGCAGGCATGGGCGAACGGCGAATTAGCCTATCGAGACTTTTGGGATCATAAGCCTCCCGCCACGTTTTTCTTTCATTCCATTCCCCTGCGCCTTTTTCCGTTTTCCATCGCAGCGGTCAAAATTCATGAGTGTCTTTGGCTTGCTTTGTCGGCGCTGCTGTTATTCGCTCTATGCCGCAGGCGATTCAGCCGGGCGGCTTCCTTCCTGACGCTGGCGTTTTATATTTTTTATACCTCCCTTCCCTACACGATCCGAACCGGCGGACTTACCGAAGAAAACGCACTCTTTTTTGTCGTTCTCTCGTTCTATCTGATCTTGCGTAAAAGCGAGAAGCCTCTTTGGAGCGCATTGTGGGCCGGATTGGCGCTCGGCGCCGCCGTCCAATTCCGCCAGACCTTCATTTTCGAATCGCTCTTTTTATTGGGAGCGGCGCTGCATTCGATCCGGCGCAGCAACGAAGCCCGGTTCACGATCTGGAAGCCCGGCTTGGCTCTCGCGGCGGGCATGATTCTGCCCGAAATCCTGGTGTCGCTGTATTTCCTTATCCAAGGCGCATGGTTCGATTATTTTGAAGCCAGTTACTTGATCAATTTCTTTTACGTGGGCCCCGCCCGGCCGGAGCGCGCCTTGAGTGAGATTCTGGCCATCCAATGGACCTTCATCCGATCCACCGGCCCTTATCTTCTTTCGCCGCTTCTCGCATTCTCCGTTTATTACTGGATCCCCAAGACCAATCGTTGGATGCTCTGGCCCCTCCTGGCGGCCTTCCTCGGCGATGCGTGCGCCATATCGCTGAGCGGCGAGTATTACGAGCATTATTACGTCCAGGCGGCGGCTTCCAGCATCCTGCTGCTAGCCCTCTTTCTAGACGGGCTTGAACAGGCGATCCGAAAGGCATGGAATCCATCCAACGCCGCTTCTCATCGGGCGATGTCCGCGATCTTCTCTCTCCTTCTCATAACCATAACCGCTTATCCTTTCGTCAGCGCAATAAAACGGTATGAAAGCGATGTTCGGCAAATTCTCCAAGAACGCTCTCAATTGGAATCAACCACCGGATTTCAGCAGGGAGCGGCGCAAGCGATCCGGGATCTCACCGATCCGGAAGATCGAATTCTGCTTATCGGTCGCGATCCCAACTCCATTTACATCCAATCCAAACGCTATGCAGGTTCGCGATTTTATCATTTCACGCCTCTATGGAAAGAGAAATTGGAAGGCGTAATCACGGCGCGACACATGAAAGCATTTATGCAGGATCTTTCGGATAAGCGCCCTGCCATCCTCCTGATCGATCGCCGCTCGATCCAAAAACTTCTCGAAGATAGTGAATTCATGCAGCAGGTCAATGACTATTTCGAAAAAAATTACACCGCCTTGGATGAGATTGTTGAAGAATCTCCCGAGGATCTATGGTTTTGGTATGGGCCCCGCCTGACCTTCTTGATTCGCAACGACAAAATCGGCGCGGTCAAAGATCGATACGCCCGCATCGCGAAACAATCTGACGCCGCCGGGAAGTAAGCCGGCAGCCCCGGACGGACTTGGATATTTATCGCCCGTCGCGCATGATGACCGCCATGTTATGCCCGCTTCCTTTTCCATCGCGCCGGTAGGAAAAAAATCGCCGATCGCAAAACGTGCAGTCGCCGGATGTCTCAATGCTGCCAGGCGGAACGCCGGCGCCTTCAAGTTGAATTCGATTGAGTTGTTTTAGATCGATGGATGTTGTTGCATCCCGGAAGCAATCGCTATAGCCGCCCCAGCGATCCTTGAATTTTTCCCATAAATCATCGCCGACCGTGAATCCTTCCACGGAAATGCCGGGGCCGATCCAGACATTCAAATCCCGGGCATCCACGGCAAATTCGGAGTGCATTCGCTGCACGGTTTTTACGGCTATCTCGTCGAAGGTTCCGCGCCATCCCGCATGAGCCAATCCAATGACGCCCGCATCCGAGGTCGAGAAGAAAATCGGCAGGCAATCGGCGATCAGAATCGCCAGGGGAAGATTTTCCTCCTGCGTAATCAACGCATCGCCGCGGCCGACTTGATCGTCGCCGGTCAACGCCCCCGCTCCGCAATGCTCCTGCTCGACCGGCCAAATCCCGGTTCCGTGTTCTTGATAAACATGCGTGAGATTCTCGTGCGGAATCTCCAGGAAGCCGCAGGCCCGCCGCCGGGCCTCCATAACCGTCTCTCGGGGAGCGGATTTGAAACTTAAATTATCCTCCAGGCTTCTCTCCTCCCCCGGAAGAAAAAATCCATGCTTCAACCTTGGGATGGAATTCAAACGCCTCGATTGCACGATTTCCATAACAGATTCCTTTCACAAACAGCCATCCATTGATTGAATGATCCGCAATGGTACGATACAATTCAACCGGTTTAAAAATCTTGAATCAGGATCGGAATTAACCTCTATGCTTTCATATAGTATGCCACAGAGAATCCTCTTATCCATCCGTAAAAAGGCAATTCCGACGGTCTTTTTCTTTTCGCTTCTCGTTTTATCGGCTTGCTCCGAAAAGCCCCAAGACGTTCGCGTCATTGATGTAAATCCCTTGTTAGCCGAAGGGAAACTGGAGGAGGCAGCGCAGGAAATCACGCGCGCCTTGGCGGAATATCCCAACAATGTGGATTTATTATACAACCTCGCCTCCATTCAACGCCTGCAGGAAAAACTGGACACAGCCCGCGCCACCCTGACCAAAGCGCTGTCCATCAAACCCGATGACGACGACGCCAACTTTCTCCTGACGGAAATCTTGATTCAAATCGGTAAAGTGCAGGAAGCGTGGGATCGTTTTCACATGCTGAGCGACATGTACCGCCGCCGCCCGCTCGCCCAATACACTCTGGGCGTGATTCACGCCCGTTTGGGCAACTGGCAAAACGCGGAAGGATGCTTTCGCGCGGCGGTCGAATTGGGCGATAAAACCGCCGCCGCAAAATCCGCTCTGGCTTTCGTCACCTGCAAACAAGGGCGATTGAATGAAGGGCGCGCCTATCTGACGGAAGCGGAGACGGCGGACGATCCCACCCCGGCCGCCATGAGCCAGATGGCGGAATCGTACCTGATTCTCGAACAGGTTCAAAAAGCCAGAGACATCGCCCGCCAATTGACCCAACGATACCCAAGCGATGCACACTACTGGGCTTTATTAGGCCGGACGGAGATGAAACTGCTCAATTTCGCCGATTCGGAAAGCGCTTTCACCCGGGCTCTCACCTGCCCGAATGCAAATCCGTGGGTTCAGATCCAATATGCGGAAATGCTGTACGCCTCGCATCGAGAAGACGAAGCCCTCGCGCAGGCAACCGACGCCGAGACGCAGATCAGCCGCATGAATCTGCCCATTCTGAATCCGTCTCTCTATAATCTCTTGGCCGCTCTGTACGCCAAAAACGATCAAATGCTGCTGGCCCAGCGCTTTTTAAATCGCTCCCTGCAAATCGATCCGACCCAGCCCAGGATACGAGAAATTCTTCAGAAACTATCCGCTCCTCTTTCTCCGGACGCACAACAAAACAGCGAATCGAATTGACGGACGCCATGAAACCGCCTCTTCAAAAAATTCTGATTTCCCGGGAGCAGCTGCAATCCCGCATCAAACAATTGGCTCAAGAGATCAATCAAGATTATCAAGGGCAGGAATTAGTGCTGGTCTCGGTGTTAAAAGGCTCCGTCATATTTCTCGCCGATTTGATGCAGGAACTGGATTTGGACGTCGAAATGGGATTCTTGTATCTTTCCAGTTATCGGGGAGAGACGTCGCCCCAAGGCGAAGTGAAGCGCTACCTGATTCCCTTCCCCGACATTGAAGATCGCCATGTTATGCTGGTGGAAGATATTTTCGATACCGGCGCCAGTCTGTCGTACGCCTGGGAATTGTGCAAAAAGAAAAACCCGCGATCTTTGAAAACCTGCGTCCTGCTGGTGAAACAGGATATCGCGCGGACGGCTCTGCCCCCTCTCGATTATCAAGGCTTCACCATCCCGAATGAATTCGTCGTGGGCTTCGGATTGGATTACAAAGAAAAATACCGTCAATTGCCCTATATCGCCGTGCTGGACGCATCATCCGGATCGAACGGATAAAGCATCCTGATCAAGCCCTCAAATCGTCGTGGGATGCGATTCCAGCCAATGGCGGAATTCGGAGGGAACTTTGCTTTGTCGGGCGGCTTGGATGATTTTCTTCAAATAATCATGGCTCGGCAGCAGGCCATAGGCGGTCACATCGGGCCATCCCGCATAGGTCATCGCTGAAATGCGCCGGCCGCTGCAGCTGCAGGCGAAAACCAGTTTGCGATAGTATTTCATATCGGGCACGCCGATGTCTTCGTCCAACTTCAAAAAATCATCCTCCGCTATTTCATAGAGCACGCCTTCCACACGATTCCCCCGCGCGGGAACGATATTGGCCAATCCTCGCTTTTCAAATCGAAACAGTTCGTCTTCCAGAACATTAAACACCAATCGATAATCGGGGAGAAAGGCGGGAATGGGCGCGCTATAAGTGATCTGCAGCCGCTTCAAATAACTTGAATCCATGTGTTGACTGTAGGTAAAATAATACACCCCATCCATCTTTCCTTCTCTCATTCCCTTCTCCCAGGCGTCGAACGCTAAATAAATTTATTCGTCTTTCGATTCGACGCGAATGATCCCCGAATCCATTTGATCCTGAAGCGAAGGCTCCTTCTGTGAAGCGTTGCGCGAATTGATGCGGTTGTTCCGCACAGCCTCCTCGATGGCTTTTTGCTCATTTTCCTGTTCGTTCGACCAATCCAATAATTTGTCATCCACTGTAGTATCGACGAATTTGGTTGCGCCTTTGCTTTGCAAATTCCGCATTTGTTGGAAGTTGTCAACCTGTGCGAAATCGAAGGGATCGTCGATGTTGACAATTCGCGGCGTAATGAAGATGAGCATTTTTTCTCTATCATCTTCCGTGCTTTTCTTCTTAAAGAGATTTCCTAAGATCGGTATGCTGCTGAGAATCGGCACGCCGCTATGCGATTGACTCGATTTTCGATTGATGATCCCGCCCAGCACGACGGTGCGCCCGCTTTTCACCGTCACCACCGTATCGACGAACGAACCGTCGACCGCCAGCGCTTCGCCGAGATTGGTCAGATTCACGCGGCGCGCGCGCGTGTCTTCGACCATGATAAACATCTCTACATATCCCGCTTCGCTGGCGTATACTTCGAGATCGATGGTTGTACCGACCTCGCGGGTCTGTTGGTAATAACTATCGGAATTGCCGCCGCCGTAGTAGCCGCCGTAAACCGACCGCGTCGCATAAGGCTCCTCCGAACCG
>JAFGTC010000301.1 GCA_016934335.1 Candidatus Omnitrophota bacterium
CCAAACGCCCACGCTAGAGCCGCCCAGCCCCACGCCAATCCCGCCGACCCACACGCCCACGCTAGAGCCGCCCAGCCCCACGCCCGTCCCGCCGACCCACACGCCGACGCTAGAGCCGCCCAGCCCTACGCCCGTCCCGCCGATCCACACGCCTACGCCAGAGCCGCCCAGCCCTACGCCGAGTTCAACGCCAACATCTACTCCTACTTCAACCCATACGATTTTTCCTACGGCGGCGCCTTCTCCAACCGTCAATACGCCGCCTTCTCTTTTATGGATTCCTGATCTGCAGGCGATCCAAAATCAACCGCTGAATCGCATCCTGGATTTAAATGAATATGTATACGATCCCGATACTTTCGCGGCGGATTTGATGTGGTCGATCAAACATGACTCGTCCGATCCGATTTTAAAAATGACTGATCGTTCTTGGATTTCCGTTGTAGATTCTTCTTCTCTCGGTCTATTCACGGCGTCGATTCATGTATCGGATGGTTATGCGACGCGCACTCAGGATATCAAAATCCAGGTTCTGCCCTTTCTATTTCGATGGGCGTTTTATCCCGAACCGTGGATTATAAGATCGTCGGAAGAATTGATTTCCAAACAATCGCTTTATGATCTTATCGAACCGCCCGACTTCCCCCGCGATCAAATCGCTTTTGAAATCCCATCCAGATTTCCCCGAGGAATCAAACGTGTGGAAATTCTTCACGACGGTCGTCTTTGCATATCCGCCGATCAGCGCCTCCCAAATGACTTGTCTTATTTGCCGATCCGGGCTCGATATGTTTCTCCAACGCCGACGCCCAAGCCGCTTGATCCAACGCCGACTCTCTGTTCCGCCTCGCCGACGCCCATCGTAAGCCTCTCTCCCATTCGCACCCCATCCGTGACGCCCATTTCCATCATGCGGACGACTGCATCTCCAACGCCGGCGGCGGAGTTGGAACTGCGCATGGGGAATTCATGGTATTCATTCTCAATGCGCCGGATCATCTCCGTAGGGCGGAACCCGGTGGATTTGACAAGTTGCGACATCAACAAAGACGGAAAGTCCGACTTCCTGACCGCCAATTTTGACGACGACTCGGCAACTTTGTTGATCAGCTGCCGCCAAGAATACGAGTATCAAAAAATTTCCCTGTCATCGGGAGGCGCCGGATGCTTGAATGTTTTAACCGATGATTTAGACCAAGACGGCTGGATTGACATTATTCTGCTGAATGCGTTTGATTCTTCCCTTCGAATTTATTGGGGGGATGAATCCTTGACTTTCTCCGAATCCTTCGATGTTCAACTTCCTTTCTGGGTCGCCCTGCCGTCGGATCAGACGCATTCCGCCCGGCTGCGCTGCATGGCGGCTGGTTCGTTCTCCTCCTCATCGAATCGGCGGATAGCCGTGGCGGGCGACAAAAACATCGCTTTTTATTCTGTAGAGAACGATCGTTCGATTCGTCTCGCCCACAAATATTTTCTGGGCGTCGAACCGATTCAAATGCTGGCTGTGGATTTGAATCAAGATGGAGTGGATGAATTGGCTCTCACCCACGATCAACCTTGTTTTTTGAAAATCTATTCGTGCATGACCCATCCTCCAAGACGTCTTCATGCGAAAGAATTAGACCTCGAGATGTATGGCGACGTTCCCTACGGTCTGATTTCTGGATGCTTGAATCAAGACGACATGATCGATATGGCGGTGTATACCTTTTCCGGTTCTCTCCATATTGGATATGGCGGCCATGCGTATGATTTGGATTGGGAGCGCCTGGAGGCTTCCAACTTTATTATGAAAGATATGAACTGCGGCGATTTTAACGGGGATGGCGCGGAGGAAATCATCCTGGCCGGCTGGGATCTGGAATCGGAGCAGCCTTGCCTTGCTCTGATCGATGGATCGGCCCCTGAGCGTAATAACAATCCCGTCTTGAATCCCATTCCGCGAACCTTTCCTCTCAACCAGATTTTTTCTGTTTCAACCGAACGCGTCGATGACGATCGTTTTCCCGATTTGGTGTTAGCCGATCGAATCAAAAATCAATTGATTCTCTTTTCGAACAGTACAAGGAATGCTTTTGCGCCGGATGAAGATATACTAACCATACAGCCGCTGCGCACGCCTGATTCGAAATCTAGCAGGAGTCTCTAAAACACGGATACGATGAACAACGAACATAAATCTGGATACGTCGCCTTGATTGGCCGGCCCAATGCGGGAAAATCGACTTTATTGAATCAGATTCTTCAAACCAAATTGGTCGCCGTTACGCCCCGGCCTCAAACCACCCGGCACAGAATCTTTGGCATCTATGACTGCGATGACGCCCAAATCGTATTTCAAGACACGCCCGGATTATTGCAGCCGGATGACGCCATGCACGAATTCATGATGCGGGAGGCGAACCGCGCTTTAGCCGATGCGGATCTGGCTGTTTGGTTGATCGACGGCGTCAAAGGCGTAACCAAACGAGAAACCGTGATCGCGTCGAATATCCTCGCCGGATTATCGATTCCCTTGTTGGTCGTCTTTAACAAAATGGATGTCGTACCGCTGGATCGGCGCGAGGATCTAATAAAAGGGATTCGAAACATTCCTCTTCCCGCGCAAAATGAGACCTTATATATTTCCGCCCTCAAAGGCGGAGGGGTGGAGGCGCTGGTTGAAAAAATCTTATCCCATCTGAATCCCGGGCCAAAATTTTTCCCGCCGGATCAACTCAGCGATCGCACGCAGCGATTTTTTGTGGAAGAAATCATCCGCGAACAGGCTTTTATGAACCTGAAACAGGAAATCCCATATTCCTTGGCAGTGCAGGTAGAGTCCATGAAAGAAAAAGAGAACGGCGTTCTTTCCATCCAAGCCGCTCTCCATGTGGAGCGAGACGCCCAGAAGCGCATCCTGATCGGCAAAAAGGGCGCGATGATTAAATTGATCGGAACGCAGGCGCGAGGCGAAATTGAACGAATAATGCAGCAAAAAGTCTTTTTAGAGTTATGGGTGAAAGTGAGCGAACGTTGGAGGAAGCGAGGGGATCGGCTGCGTGAATTCGGGTTTATTGAACAGGATTGACTTGAATGGAAAGGCGGCGCGCTTTTCCATAAAAAATCCCTATAAAAAAATCTTGTCTTGTTCGATTCAATTTATCCTGACCAGTATTTAAAACGATTAAATTTCTGTTATACTTATTCATTAGGTAGAGTAGAGAATTTTACAAAATTAGGCTTGACAAGCCCCCGGATTTCTGTAAGCTTGATTAATTGGATTAAGGAAAAATCGGGGCAATCTCCGAAGAAAGCATTAACTTTCATAGGGGAGGGGAGGTATGCCCATTAAGCCAGCATTTTCTGCCGTTGAATTATTGCTCGTGGCGGGGATTTCAGCCATCCTGGTGGCTATCGCTGTGCCTGGTTATATGGAGGCGAAAGCGCGGGCGGAAACGTCCGATGTGCAAAATACGCTTCGACAAGTCGAAATTGCCTTATATCAATATAAGGTGGATTACAACCAATATCCCGAAGCCAGTTCGCTTGGCTCCCCCAATCCCCTCCGCCGTTTGATGCAGGCTCAATTGATCTCTTTTGAACCTGTCGATCGTTTTAAAGACGATAATCTCCGGCATTTAGGGGGATATTACTCCGATCAATACCTCTGGTACGGCTATATGACGCCCGAGAAGCAGGAATTCAGCGAAACTCTGATCCGCATCAATAAGGCGGCTTCGCTAGCGTCATCCAATTCATCTCTTGGATTCGTCCCGGACAGCCGCTATTGGTTCCTGAAAAGCATCGGCCCCGACCGCACTGACTGGCATGATGAGGGCGGCGAACGAAATTCGAAAAAAACGAACATTCTCGGGATGGTGGAATACAACCCTACTAACGGTGTTTTTAGTTTAGGGGAAATCTACAATATCCGAAATTTTTAACCGGTTTTATACGGAAAATATTTTTCGTAAGATTTTTACGCGCCGCTTTTTCTCCGAGAGCGGCGTTTTTCATAGTGCAATTCCGCATGCATGTTTCTGGAATCGATTTTCGAATATATAGTAATAGAAAGAATTAATTGAGTAGTCTGCATCGAGAAAGGATCAATATGCCTGAAGACATTTGCGGTCGGATTCAAGTCGTGCAAATTCCTGTTGGGATGCTTCGAGCCAACTGTTACCTGGTTTATGGCGAGAAAAGCCGCCATGCGGTTATCATCGATCCCGGCGAGGAAAGCGAGACGATTCTCGCCGCCATTCGGGAACGGCGGATCGAGCCGGTTTGGATTCTGCTCACGCACGGGCACGGCGATCACATCGGCGCGGTCGGTGATTTGAAGAATGCGTTTCAAATTCCCGTGGCGATCCACCGGGAGGAGGCGGATATGCTGATCGACGCGCATGCTAATCTCTCCGGACTTTTCGGCGAGCCGGTTCTTTCTCCTCCCGCCGATCGATTGCTGAAAGACGGCGACGGCATCGAATTTGACAATCATGTCATCACGGTCTCGCACACCCCGGGGCATAGTCCCGGCGGCGTCTGTTTTGGCTTGAATCATCATCTTTTTACCGGAGACGCACTGTTCAAAGAAACTGTCGGTCGAACCGATCTTCCAGGTGGTTCGCATGTCCGGCTGATTCAGTCGATTCGCGATAAAATACTTTCTCTCGGCGACGATGTTATTTTGTATCCGGGGCACGGCCCCATTACGACAGTCGGCGAAGAGAGGCGATCCAATCCCTATTTAAGGGAAATCGTCTGAGATCGAGCGCCGATGCAGAACCGAACTGATTATGACAAAGCCTGATTCGGTTAAAAAACCTTTGCATCCGCTTCTGCGGGAATTCATCGATTATTTGTCATTGGAGCGGGGTGCATCGCCCGCCACGCGCGACGCCTATCGCCGGGATATCCGTCAGCATTTGGAGTTTCTATCCGAACAAAACGTGGAATTTCCCAAACAAGTGACGGAGGCGGCGTTGGCGGAATATTTCGCCTTTTTGCAGACACAGGGCCTGCGCCAGAATTCATTGGCGCGAAAGACGTCGTCGCTGCGCCGATTCTATCATTACCTGATTGAAGAAAATTATCTGGAAGTGGATCCCACGCGGTTTATCCGAACGCCCTCGCCTCCCAAACGATTCAAGGGGGCTTTGAAAGTAGAGGAGGTCGAACGTTTGATCAACGCGACGGATCAAGTGAAAAATGCGGCTTTCCGGCTGCGCGATCGAGCCATGCTGGAACTGCTCTACGCCACCGGACTGCGCGTGTCGGAACTGATTCACCTGCGCCCCGGCGACTTGAATTTTCAATTTCAGTTTCTGCGCGCCGTCGGCAAGGGAGATAAAGAACGGTTAGTGCCTTTTCACGATCGCGCGAGAAAAGCCGTTCGACAATATCTCGAGGAGGGAAGACCCGAACTTCTGAATAATCAGCCGACTGAAACCTTATTCGTCAATCGCTTCGGCCGGCCCTTAAGCCGGATGGGCTTCTGGAAAATACTGCGTAAACACGGATTGATGGCGGGAATCACCGCCGAATTGACTCCCCATACGCTCCGCCATTCCTTCGCGAGCCATTTGTTGGAGAATGGCGTCGATTTACGCGTTCTCCAGATGCTTTTAGGTCACGCCAGCATAACCACCACGGAAATCTACACGCATTTCGACGAGCGGCGTTTTCAGGAAATGTTTCAAAAATATCATCCTCGCGGCCGTAAAATCGACGATGAAGCATCGTAAACCAAAAGAAGCGCCTCTCTAAAACGGGACGTCTTCATCCGGCGCGTCGCGGGCGGCGTCATAAAAGCGCGTGTATTCGCGCGCGAAATAGATGTCAATTTCTCCGATCGGACCGTTTCGGTGCTTGCCTATGATTAATTTATAGGCGTAATGGATTTGCCGGCCCGCTTCCAAATCTTCGTCCTCGTCTCCTTCAAAGTCGCCTTTCATGATTTCTCGGTGCAGGAAAACGACCAGGTCGGCGTCCTGCTCGATGGAGCCCGACTCGCGAAGATCCGACAGCCGGGGGATATGGTCGTCGCGTTTTTCGACGGCTCGCGACAACTGAGAACAGGCGATGATGGGAATGTCGAGATCGCGCGCCAGGATTTTGAGCGAGCGGGAAATTTCGGAGACTTCCTGCTGGCGGCTTTCGATTCGCCCGCCGCCGGACATCAACTGAAGATAATCGATGATGAGCAGGCCTAGATTAGGCTGCTGTGATTTCAACCGCCGCGCCCGGCTGAATACTTCCGGGGGCGTCAGGTTGGGAGTGTCGTCGATGAATAGGGGGATGTTGTGAATTCGACTGGCGGTCTGAAGCAGCTGGGCGGCGTCTCGTTTGGTGAAATAGCCCGATCGGAGGTGCTTGAGATTGACCCGCGCCTGCGAGCAGAGAATTCGCTCGGCGATCTGTTCGCTGCTCATTTCAAGAGAAAATACGCCGACCGGGGCGCCCGATAACGCCGCGTTTTCCGCGATGTTGAGCACTAGACTGGTTTTGCCGACCGAGGGACGGGCCGCCAGGATGATGAGGTCGGAAGCCTGCAAACCGGCGGTCATTTGATCGAAATCATGAAATCCGCTGGCCAGGCCGGTGAGCGCGCCTTGCGAGGCGTGAGCGTTCTGGACTTTCTCGATGGCCGCATCCAGATATTTCCCCACGGCGTCAAAGGAGCGATCGGTGCGCTGCTGGGAAATATTGAAGATGCTCGACTCGGCGCGCGATAGAATATCCAAAGCGTCGTCGCCGCTTTCGTAGGCGTCTTGAGTAATGCTGGCGCATTGTCGTATCAGGCGGCGGCGCAGAGCCTTATCGCGGATGATGCCAGCGTGGTATTCGACATTGACCGATGTGGCGGTGCTGTCCGCCAATTCCATTAAATAATACGCTCCGCCGATCTGCTCCAGCTCGCTGCGGCGCTCTAGCGCATCTTTGAGTATCAATAGATCGATCGCTTTTCCATGGGAGGCTAAATCGACCAGGACTTCGAATATTTTTTGATGGGCGGGCTGATAAAAAGATGAAACGCCCAGGATTCCTTGGACTTTATACACCGCTTCCGTATCCCGGATCATGGCGCCCAACACGTGTTTTTCCGCCTCCAGGTTGTGGGGAAGGCTTTTATCTACAGATGGTATCGATTGTACTTTTGCCATGCGTTTTCAATTAAAATTTTAAAATATATATTCA
>JAFGTC010000302.1 GCA_016934335.1 Candidatus Omnitrophota bacterium
AGAGCGCTGTTCCACATCTGAAACGCTTTGTTTTGAAGATTGGTGTTCAAATAGGCCCATCCCAACTGGCAGAGAACATCGACATCGTTGGGACTTTCCCGCAGAGCGCGCTCCAGCGCATCCACTGCCTGACGCCAGTTGCCTTTTTGGATGCAGGCGTATCCTAATTCTTTGGCCGAACCGCTTGTATTGTAATCGGAAGCGTCGCCTTCGTGACCGCTGTGGAGAAACTTTCCGCCCGTGTATTTATGAATGGCGAGTACATAAGCCTTAAGTTGTTTGTTATCAGGATCTTTTTTTAGTTCTTGGTTGTAAAAGTCTAAAACCTTATTCCAGGCTTCCGTGGATTCTTCTTTTTTTCCTTGTCTTTCTAGGATCAAGGCAAGATTTTGATATAAGGCGCCGTGTTGGACTTTCCCTAAAATATCCTGGAAAATCTTTTCCGCTTTCTCCAGCTGATTTTTCTTTGCTTCATGGTAGCCTTCCAGCCATTCGGCGTAAAAGATGTTCTGCTGGGATATGGCGTCGTCCGGGTCGAATTGGACGATTTTATTCCAGATGGATTTGGCTTCCTCCAACTGATCATGGTCGGTGTAGTAGAGCCCGATGCCGCGCATCACATGCAGCGCCTGTTCTCGATCTTGAGCGCTTAAATTTTCGAGCGACTCATCGGCGCCTAATGTTTTCAATTCTTGATTCAGTTTGAAGAGAGACAACTGCTTATCGGGGAAATCCGGATAGTCGGGGCTGTGAAAGGCAGGCGGTGGGATCAGCATTTCCACATCGGTCGCCGCTCTCGTGTTCGGATCTTTCAAGATGTCATAAGCCGTGCGGATTTCAATAAACTCATCCGGAAAATACTCCGGATTGTATTGTTTCACCAGATGAAAATATTTCGCTTTAATGACTTCTTCATCCGACCAGGGAGAAATCTGCAAGATTTCATACGGTGAACGGGTTAAATTTACACTTTCCGTTTCCACGATGACTTACTCACATTCCTTTGGACTTCCGGCGTAAAAACTCGTTCGCCGGATTTTGCGCAGCATTGCGATTGTAATTAGGGTAACCCAGAAATGCAACGGTCACAACACATTCAACGATTGACTATTTTTTCGATAGATCCGGTTGGGTTGAATTTTAACCCTCTATATACAATAGTGTCTTTTGGGAATATTGTCTCGTGCTGCGGCAAAGAATGCGGCAAAAATATATAGTTCAAATAGGAACGAACTCCTATGTCCACTTATCCCTGCGCCATTTTCTCAAAAATGCTGACGACGCATCCGGTTCTGCTGCTCTCTTCGCGCCGGGGCCGTTATAACACGCTGTCTCCTCTAACGTGGTATGTTCCTTTGAGCCAGGATCCGCCCATGATCGGCATCTCTCTGAAGCCCAGCAGCGCCAGTTATCATTATATTCGGGAAAGCGGCGATTTTATTTTGGGAATTCCCGGCGCTTCGATGGTCAAAGCCGTTCATTTCTGTGGAATGCATTCCGGGTGGGACGTCGATAAACTCATGCATCTCAATTTAAATTCGACGCGAGCCAAAGATGTCAGCCCGCTGATGATCTCCAATTGCATGGGAAGCATCGAATGCCGCGTCCGGCAGATCGTTTCCACCGGAAGCCGACCCTTCATTTCCGGGGAAATTCTTTCTGTGACGGCCGAGCATTGTTACTACAATAGCGGATGGACAGGAGAAGCCATCTTGATCTATTATATAGGCGGCAATCAATATCGGGTCGGCGACGAAATCATCGATATGAGTTCCGTCCGCCCCGGATACATACCTCCTGACGCTATCGGATGAAGGGGAGAAGCCGTTGCTTTCCCTCATTAATTTCTGCGCAGCGATCAGGCGCCTGGGAAAAAGATATTCTGGCATTTTTTGATTCAAGACATTGATTCATTTTGACTTAGTTGTTTTTTTTATACACCGGAGCGGTTATGCGAACCTAAGGATCAATCTTGTGACCATTTTACCTCAAACCACTCGCGAACAACAGGAAAATCGAGAACGAGAGACATTGGCGCCCTACGCCGTATGCTCCGGAGATTCGCTGGGGCGCCGGCATCCCGAAAAGGAGCACGAATATCGAACCCGTTTTCAGCGCGACCGGGATCGAATCGTTCACTCCGAGGCTTTCCGGCGTCTTGAGTATAAGACGCAAGTATTTATTACAGGCGCGGGCGATCATTACCGCACTCGCCTCACTCATACCTTGGAAGTGTCGCAAATCGCCCGTACTTTGGCGCGCGCGCTCTCCCTGAATGAAGACTTAACCGAAGCCTTGGCTCTGGCTCACGATTTGGGGCACCCGCCCTTCGGGCACGCCGGCGAGCGGATTCTCGCCGCCATTCTGAAGAACTGCGGCGGCTTTGAGCATAACGCTCAAGCCTTGCGCATTGTCGATTGGCTGGAATGCCGGTATCCCCAATTTCCCGGATTGAATCTGACCGCTGAAATGCGCCGCGGCATTCTTAAAGATAAAACGCCGTACGCCGGCATGGGCGAAGGGCTGCCCTCCATTCCTTCTCTCGAGGCGCAAATCGTGGATATTTCCGATGAAATTTCGTACACCAGCCACGACTTGGACGACGGCATATCCGCCGGAATCCTCTATCCATCGGAAACTCTCCATGTGACCCTTTGGCGGGAGGCCCATGAGGCGGTCAAGCAGCGTTTTTCCAGCCTCGACGAAAAACGCACGTGGTATCAAGTCATCATCCGCGTGATCAACGACCAAGTCACCGATGTTCTTCAAGAATCGCTGCGCCGACTGCAGCGGAGCGGGGGAGTCGTCCAAAAAAATATCGCCGTGTACAGCGAATCAATGCGTGCGAAAGTGCTCGAAGCGAGAGAGTTCCTTTTCGAGCGTCTCTACCGGCATCCCCAAGTCTTGCGCGCCAACAGCCGCTGCCGGATGGTATTAACCGGATTGTTCGAATACTATTGTGAAAATGTCAATCTCCTGCCCGTTTCCTTTCAGGAGCGGATTGACGCAGGCGGTTTGGAGCGCACTGTCGCGGACTATATTTCAGGCATGACGGACCGCTTCGCCTTGGAGGATTATCGGCAATTGTTCAGCGTGTAATTTTGTTGGGGGACAAAAACTTATGATGAAGCGAATCATTCTTCTAGGGCTGATCCTGGCGGCGCTGGCCGTCTTGATGGTTCATCGCTATGGACAATTGCGCATCGAATTCGACAACGCCCGATTTTTTCGAAACGCCTCCGTCGCTCTCTCTCTGACCGCTCGAGGCGAATTCAATCCTCAAGCCGAACCAATTCCAAGCGAGTGGAAAACCATGGAAGAAAACCCGCTTCCTCTGTTTCATTCGTTGTATCCTGAAACGAAGAAAAAAGCCCTGATCGATCCGTTTCTTCCAGCCGGTCTGCCCGATCGGCTCATGCAACTTCGTTATGGTTATGTGGAGCATGATCAATGGACGCCGCCCAAAGAGCGGGTTTTCAACAAACCCACTTGGTTTGTCTGGGGATGCGGGCCGGCGCAAGTGGCGCCGGAGTGGGTGGAATCGGCCGCGGGAGAGGGCGAACGCTTGTTTCGTTTTATTTCTTCGCCTTATGATCCCAGTAACGGCCTTCGCAGCATGGGGTATCTGTACATGGATCAAATGGGGGGCCGCATAGGAAAAATCCGGTAGCGGGCGTAATATCTTTATGACGCTCTTGGGGATTGCTGGAGAGGGAGGGGGGCTCTTTTTATCCCGTCAACCGCCGATAATATTCGGACATAGTAATCACGCGGCTGCAGCTCAAAATGCTTCGAACTTTTTTTTCTGTGGTATGGATTCCCGTCCAGTGAATGAGATGCTGTTTGAGGGGTAGCTTGATTTTGGGGTGTTCAGGTACAAATTCCCAGGGATGAACGTAAATCACCGGCGCATATCCTTCCGATTGATGCCGGCGCCGCGCCCGCTTCAGATACCATTCCGGCAGGATGCGAAGCGTCCCGCCTCCGCCGACCGGTAGGCGGATTCCCGCAATTTCAATCGCGCCGGGGGGGATTTCCATAAGCCCGTGCAGGCGATGGGGAAAGCGGAGGGCGCTGCGGTCTCCGTACAGGTAGGTGGCGTGCGGATTGATGGACGAATCGTATACGATTCCATGTTCGCGCAGGATGTCGAATTGCCAGACTTTTTTCGCGTTTAACGAGAAAGCCGGCGCCCGGTGGCCGTGGACAGGTTGGCCGGGGGCCAGTTTGCGCAATATCGCCAAACTTTTTTGCACGCTGCCGGCGAACTGCGCCTGGCTCAATGTCGAAACATACCGGTGATCGTAGGTATGCGTCGCGATTTCGTGCCCTTTTTCCGAGGCGCATCGCACCAGATCCGGCCAACGCTCCGCAACCCAGCCCAGAAAGAAAAAAGTGGCGTGAACATCAAATTCATCCAGGATGTTCAAAATTCGATCCATGCCGACTTGAATCATGGGCTCGTAAGACGGCCAGTCTTCGCAGGGGATCGATTCGGGGCTCATGAAGTAGTCTTCGACGTCCACCGTCAAAACCACGACGTCCGCCCAATCGGGAGAGGCTCGGAAAGTTACTTCGGTTTGCGAGGAGTTCATAGTATACTTTCAAAAATGCATCCGATTATATCGTATCATATGCTCGATGACGCAGTTTCCCTTTCTTCTCCTAAAGACGGCGCCAAGAAAGGGATTCGGTCGACATTGCGGCGATATCCATGATCCCTTTGGCCTGAGCCAATAATATAAAATCCCTTAGTCGAGCCTTGAAAATAGAAACAATTTGATGTTATGCGATCCATAGAAAAAATCGATGAAGAAACCATTGTCGGCAAGGCTTACGATGCGCGCCTGATGAAGCGGCTGTTAACCTATCTCTATCCCTATCGCCGCTACCTGGTTCTTTCGCTGATCGCTTTGTTGATTTTTACGTCCATCGAACTTTTCGCATCGGTCTATTTATATAAAGTCGTTATCGATCATTATATCCAAAACGGCATAGCGGACGGATTAACCCTATTATCGTTGATCTATGCTCTTTTGTTGGCGGCTGCGCTCTTGTTTCAATACGTCGAATTTTACATGGTCAACGTGATGAGCCAAAAAAGCATGTACGATCTTCGGATGCACCTGTTCCGGCATCTGGAGAGCATGTCTTTGTCTTTTTTTAACAAGCGTCCCGTCGGAAATCTTCTGACGCGCATCACCAGCGATATTGAAGCGTTGGACGCCATGTTCGCCAACTGCATTGTTTTTACGTTCAATGACGTTCTCATGATTATCGGCTTGTTGGGGATCATGCTCTACCTCAGCCCGCTGTTGACGCTGGTTTCGCTGGCCGTTCTTCCGCTGATCGCCTGGGCCAGTTTTCTGTTCCAAAAACGAGTGCGCGCTTCTTACCGGGATGTCCGACGTCTGTTGTCTCAAATGAACGGCTTCTTGCAGGAAAACATCACCGGCATGGAGACGGTGCAGATATTCGGACGTCAATTGCGCAATTACGGACAGTTTACCGATCTGACCGGCCGATTTCGCGACGCCAATTTGCGCAGCGTCATCAACTTTGCTTTTTTTCTGCCTACAGTCGAGTTTCTGGGATCACTGGCGGCGGCGATGCTGCTCTGGTTCGGCGGAGGGGCTATGCTGGACGGATCTTCGGCGGTTACGATTGGGACGCTGGCGGCGTTTCTTCAGGCGTCTCAGAAATTCTTTCAGCCGATTCGCGATTTAGCCGACAAGTTCAACATTATGCAGACCGCCATGGCTGCGTCGGAGCGCGTCTTTAAGCTGCTGGATGCTTCTGAAGTCCTTCCCATTCCGCAACATCCTGTCAAAAAAGAACTTGTGGGACGCATCGAGTTTCAAAGAGTCTGGTTTGCATATAACGAAGAAGACTGGGTGCTGCGCGATGTGTCATTCACCGTCGAGCCGGGCAAGCGCGCGGCGTTGGTCGGCGCAACCGGATCCGGCAAGACGACCATCATCAACCTTCTATTCCGATTTTATGACATCCAGCGGGGCGAAATTCGGGTGGACGGCGTCAATATCCAACATTACGACATCCAATCTCTCCGCTCTCAGATGGGTTTAGTGCTGCAGGATGTTTTTCTGTTCTCGGGTACGATTGCCGAAAATATTGGATTGGGCCGCGAGGACATCTCTCCCAGCCGCATCCAGGAAGCGGCCAAAGTGGTTCAAATCGATCGTTTTATCGAAAAAACGCCGGGCGGCTATGAAGGGGAGGTTAAGGAGCGCGGCGCGACTTTCTCAACAGGGCAGCGGCAGCTTTTGTCTTTCGCGCGAGCGATGGTCATCAATCCCCGCATATTGATGCTGGATGAAGCTACATCCAGCGTGGATGCGGAAACCGAGCATATGATTCAACATGCATTGGAAAAACTGATGAAAAACCGGACCTGCCTGGTTTCGGCGCATCGACTCTCTACGATTCAGCAGTCGGATGAGATTCTGGTTCTCCACCAGGGGCAAATCGCCGAACGGGGGAGTCATGACGAACTGCTCCAACTGGGCGGACTGTACTTTCGGTTGTATCAATTGCAATATAAGGATCAGCAGCGGCCCGAAGAACAAGCCGTTCTCTAAGGGGAATTTATGAATTTATATCTCGAAAATCGAGTCGCTCTTGTCACCGGGGGGAGTCGGGGAATAGGTCGAGCCGTTGCAATGCGGCTGGCGCGGGCCGGCGCCAGGACGGCGATTTGCGCCCGCAGTCAATCCAGTTTAGACGACGCTTTGTCGGAAATGCGGCAAATTTCTCCGAATGTTCTTGGAATTGCCGCCGACATATCGCGTTCGTCAGAGGTCGAGGCGTGCATCCGGCAAATCAAGGATCAATGGGGCGGGGTGGATATTTTGATCAATAACGCCGGCGTTTATCAACCGGCCGGTTTGACCGAAACCACGCCGCAAATGTGGGACGCCCAATTTGATGTCAATTTGAAGGGCGCGTTTTTGATGACCCGCGCCGCCGTCCCCGATATGATCGAACGCAAGACGGGAACAATCATCTTTATCTCATCCATGGTCGCCGTGATGTCGCTTCCCGATCATTCGTGTTATGCGGCCTGCAAGTGGGGAATGGACGGATTCGCCGGCTGCATCGGGCAGGAACTGGTCGATCACGGCATTAAAGTTCATGTTATTCGACCCGGTTTTACCGACACCTCCATTTTCGATTCCATCGGCGGCAAGCCCGATTTTGATGTGGATTGGATTGATCCCGATGAAATCGCGGGCGCGGTCGAGTTTCTATTGCGCCTGCCTCGCCATGCGCAGATTCCCGAGTTGAATTACACCACTACCGCGCATCGGAAAACGTATTGAGAGATTACTATGACGGAATTCGGCCAGGAAATCGTAATGATCAGCGGCGCCAGTTTGGGGATCGGTTTTGCGACGGCTCGCCGCTTAGGCAGAGCCGGCGCCCGGATCAGCATCTGCGGGCGGCGGGAAAATCTTCTCCACGAAGCGGCGGAAAAATTACGCGGCGAACAAATTGACGTTCTGGAGATCTGCGCCGATGTCTCGAAAGAAGAAGACGTGGATCGGTGGTTCGACGAAACCGCAAAGCGCTTCGGCGCGCCTTCTGTCCTTGTCAATAATGCGGGCATCGCCGGAATAGGGGCGTTAATGGAATTGGATGAAGCGCAATGGGATAAGACCATGCGCGTCAACTGCCGGGGGGCGTTTCTCTGCACCCGCCGGGCGGCGTTTTTTATGAAGCAGGCTGACCGCGGACGGATTATCTTTATTTCCTCGATCGCCGGGCAATATTACCGGGGCGGGTACTCTCTCTATTTCGCCTCCAAATGGGCGCTTAACGGTTTCGCACACAGCGCGGCGAAAGAACTTCAGCCTTTCAACATTCACGTTCATATTATATGCCCGGGCATGACCGAAACGCGATTCTTCGACGCCTACGGCGCGCGACCCCATCCCGCCGAAAAACATTATGTCGATCCGGATGCAGTGGCGGACATGGTCGAACGATTTTGTCGCCTTCCCGAAGGCGTAGACACGAACGAATACAGCATTATCCCCTCTTGGCAATTGAAAAATCTTGGCTTACGAAGATAGTCCCGTTTGATAAGGAAAAGATCAACAATGAACAATGGAAAAACCATCGCCATCATCGGCGCATCCAGCAATCGAGAAAAATATGGCAACATGGCGGTTCGCGCCTACCTGGATCAAGGGTACACCGTGTATCCCGTTAATCCCCGGGGGAAAATCATCGAAGGATTGAAATGTTACAAATCCATTCTGGACATCCCGGATTCGGTGGAGACGGCCAGCGTCTACCTGCCGCCTAAATTAACCTTGCAGGTTCTGGATGAACTATCTCAAAAAGGGGTGAAAACCATTTTCCTGAATCCCGGCACGGAAGATGAACAAATTCTTGAAAAAGTGAAGCAGCTGGGTCTGAACGCTATCCAGGCCTGCAGCATTCTTTCTGTGGGGAAATCGCCGGCGGAATATAGCGGATCTTGACTTTCTTCGAGTTTGGCGGGAAATAAATATTGAAGCAAGGAGCGTTCGGATGGATTGAGTTTTTTCTCTTTCCTCCTATAATTTCGACTCTCTGGTTATTTGAAAAAATCGGGATATTATCCTGTGTTTTTTTGAGTATTTTTGGAGCGTTTTGTCAAATATTTTAATAGATATTAAATAAAAATGGGCGCTGCCCCTTGGAGGAATATGATGTACGCGATCGTACGAACAGGCGGGAAACAATATCAAGTATCGCCGGGTGATGTTATTCGAGTTGAAAAAATAGCCGCCGAACAAGGCGAAGAAGTGGCGCTCAATGAGGTTCTTTTGGTAAAAGACGATGACCGATTTGAGGTTGGAACGCCGATTTTGGAAGGCGCATCGGTCAAAGCCAAAGTTTTGGAGCATGGCCGCGCGAAAAAAATTATTGTCTTTAAATTCAAGCGGCGCAAGCAATATCGTCGGAAACAAGGCCATCGCCAGGATTACACGCGGCTGCAGATTCAAGAAATTGTCTCTCAGTAAGAGTTGCGCCTTTTAGTTGCATGTTTGCAATTTAAAACAGGCGGTAAAACAGACATCCAAATAAAAAGGAACTCCTCTTCGGGGTTCCTTTTTCTGTTTAAAGCAAAAGGCGGCGAGCGTCATACAAATATCCTTGACGCTTGTTATATGACTGTTCAAACTGCAAAGTGAAATCAAGGATATTCTTTATGTTTTGCATGAAAAAAAGTATGGTAGAAAAATCGGTTAACGGCGCAAATGCATCATCGCATCCTCTGCGCATCTCATGGTTCGCGATGAGTTTCGTCGAACAATGAAAAAGTTGTATTAGGATTATATGGTAAATTGAAGCGCAAGACCGGTGTAAAAATGGGGCGTTTTAGTGTAGGCTCTATAATACGAAGGGAGTAATGAGCATCTATTTTCGGGGTGATCTTCGTACATATCATTTTTTTGATGGGAGGCATGGTTATGAAGAACAGGGATCATGGATTCACATTGATTGAGTTGCTGATTGTCGTAGCGATTATTGGGATTTTGGCCGCCATAGCGGTGCCAAATTTTCTGAATGCGCAAATTCGCGCTAAAGTGGCGCGTACGCAGGCGGATATTCGAGCGACGGGTATGGCGATTCAAATGATGAAATTTGATAAAGGGGTGTTGCTGCTTGATTTCTGGGATGACGATCGGGAATGGGGACATCAGCGTTGGGAGAAAGTTTTTAACAAAGTCGGGCATGCGCCGCCGTCCAAGACGCTCGAAAACGTCTACTGTCCTTTAACAACGCCGATCGCGTATCTTTCATCTACTCCCATCGATCCCTTCGAATCGAAGCACAATGCGAATATCGGCTTCGGGGCGGACGAACGCGGCCAAACGTATATTTATTTCGATAATGATCCGGAAGATCCCGGTGAAGATCATAACATTGGCTTGTACTTGCTTAATAATTCTTACGCGCAATCCATCGGAATCTCTCCTTTGAAAACCGGTGAATTTGCTTTATTCAGCATCGGGCCGGACGGCGTCATCGGGATTCCGTCCAATTCGGGAGGCGATTCGCGCGGATTGCCTTACGAATCGTCCAACGGTCTGGCGAGCGGCGGAGACATCGTGCAGAGAGGATAATACAAAAGTACGGTAGATTCTTCGAAAAATAATAATCCGTTTAAGCCGCTTTTCTTCAGGAGAGAAGCGGCTTTCTTTATAGGGCCTGGAGAATTTTGGGGGCATAAATCTCTAACCCTGTATGAATCAACTTTATTTGATTAGACTTAAAAGCAAGTCGCCAATGAATGATATTCAACCAGGGTGATTCGGTGAGAATCTCTTCATGCTTTTATCATCTCTGAAGGAAATCCCGATCGGAGTTTGATGCTGGGATTCATCCAGCTGTTTTGAGGTTTTTCTGCAATGAAATTTTGTGACGTCGTGCAATTTTATAGTCCCCTTGGCGGCGGAGTGCGTCGCTACTTGGACGACAAGATTCGATATCTTGCCGGAAAGGCGGACGTCTCGCATACGGTCATAGTTCCCTCGCATCGCAATGCGGTGGATTCCGCTCTCAACTCCAAGATGATCGAAATTAAATCATTGCGATTGGTGGGTTCGCTCAGTTATCGGATGCTGCTCAATCGATCGCGCATTATGTCGGTCATCGATCAGGAGCGGCCGGATTTAATCGAAGTGGGCGATCCCTATCGATCGGCTTGGATAACCCTGGAGGCGGCGCAGCGTCATAATATTCCGGTGGCGGCGTTTTATCATTCCGACTTCCCCCGGGCTTTGGGCCGCACCATTCGCCGGTTCTGCAGTCCGCCCATGGAGCGCATGCTGTCAAATGTCGTGCAGCGCTATATCGTCAATTTGTACAATCGTATGAGCGTTACGGTGGTCGCCAGCCGCCGGCTGCAGCGCGTTTTGATCGAATGTGGAATCCCGCGAGTGGTCTGCATTCCGCTGGGTACCGACGTTTCGGTGTTTTGTCCGAATCCGGATGGAATGCAATTGCGCGAAGAACTGGGATTGCCGCCGAACGCCCGTTTGCTTCTCTATATCGGTCGTTTGGCGCGTGAAAAAAACATCCGCCGCTTGATCGACATGATGGATGTGTTGAATGGAGATCCCTCTTCGGAAAAAACCAGCCGTCTGCTGCTGGTGGGAGACGGTGAATTGCGGGGCTTTGTTGAGAAGACAATTTCCCATCGAAGCGACGTCATCTGGCGACAATATTGTAAATCGCGTGAAAAGTTGACCGCCTATTACAGCGCCGCCGATTTGTTTGTGCACGCGGGCAATGTGGAGACCTTCGGCATCACTTCGCTCGAGGCGCAGGCCTGCGGCCTCCGAGTTCTGGCAGTAAAAGGAGGGGGGCTGGACGACACGGTCGCAGGCGAATCGCCCTGCATCATGGCGGCGTCAACATCCGGCGTCGATCTTGCGCGAGGCGTCTTGGAGGCGGAAGCGGCCGAACAGCCGGGGGATTCCGAACGCCGGCGGCGGCGCATGATAGACAGTTTTTCCATTCAGACCACCTTTGATCGCTTGTTTGCGTTATATCGTCATATTTTAGAGAATCGGGTCGTAGATGAATTTAGGTATTCGGAGGATTCCTGCAGCGAAAATGAAAGTCAACATCCGACCGTACTCACCGGCTGACCGCGATGCGATCCGCCGCATCTGCTGTGAAACCGGTTTTTCCGGCGATCCGGTCGATCCTTTGTTTTGCGATCGGGAGGTGTTCGCTGATTTTTTTACCCGATATTACACCGATTGGGAGCCGGAAAGCGCTTTCGTCGCCGAAGTAGACGGCGTAGTCGCCGGTTATCTGACGTCGTGTCTGCGCTATCGCTATCATGCATTTGTCGAAAAGTGGATCATTTTATCAGTCATTCCGAAGGTGATTCTGCGATGGGCGGCCGGCCGGTACGATGCGCAAAGCAAAGCGTTTCTGAAATGGTGCGCGCTGCAGGGATCTCGCCAGACGCCGCGCGCCCCCAAAAAGGCCGCTCATTTTCATTTCAATCTCCTGCCCGAGTATCGCAATGAAGGATGCGGGCTTCGTTTATTCAAAGCCTTCATGAACCATATTGAAAAAAATCAGGTGAAACGAATCTACGGTCAAATACAAACCTTCGAAGACCGGCGGACGATGAAAGTGTTCGAGCGCTTCGGCTATCATGAATTGGATCGACGTGAAATCACCAAATTCCGCTCCTTTCATGATAAAAAAGTATATGTTTCGACGATGATGCGCGAATTGGATGAAGAGGCGGATTGAATTGATGCGATTTTGTTGAGCGATTTGGAATGGAAAATACAAGCGAGCATCCCTGTTTCATCGCATCGTTTCACGACCTGGCGCCTCATTCGCAGGACGTATGCGAAGAAGTATTGCGTTCCTTGAAAGAATGGGGCGTGAATCGCTGCTCTCTTCTGGTGGTTCCCAAATGGCATGACGGTCAAACCATCGATCAGCATCCCGATTTTTTGAATTGGATCCGGGAGCGCCGGGACGAGGGGCATGAAATCAGTTTGCATGGCTGTACTCATCAAGCGGAGCGGGTTCGCGGCGGACTTTTTTCTCAGGCGGTGGGCCGGATCTATACGGCCGGCGAAGGAGAATTTTACCAGATTTCCGCGCAAGACGCCCAATCGAGAATCCGCCTTGGATTGAAGCTGCTGAGCGATGCGGGATTGCCGGTCCGGGGATTTACGCCTCCGGCGTGGCTCTTGAGCGCAGAGGCTCGCGAGGCGCTGGCGGAAAACCATCTTCTTTATACAACAGAATGGAATTGCGTCGATTTGCTGCAGTACAATCGAAAAATTATTGCGCCCACGCTGGTCTACAGCAGCCGCAGCGCATGGCGTCGATGGACATCGATCCGGTGGGTTAAGATCTGGGAGCGATTCAACCGGGGGAAGCCGGTCATTCGGCTGGCCATTCATCCCATCGACTGGTCGTTCGCCGCCGTTCGAGAATCCATTCGCACTGTAGTAATCCATCTCAAAAAAACGCGTACGCCTATGACTTACCTGGAACTGGCTCAATCGAATGAGAGAAGGCATCCTTGATGGATGCATAAGACCACACGCATGATTCGGAATCATATTCGATAAAATTCACCTATGAGTAAATCGCGCCGCTTTACGCCCAAACAGGTTTTGCGATACGCCGTTCAGGGGGCTGTTTTGGCTGTTCTGGCCGCCGGCGGGGTCGTCCTTTTTTATACCGATCCGGGTACGTTTCAACATCTGCGGAAAATTCATACGCCTATGAAATGTTGGATGGGGGCGATGGTGGTTTTCGCCTGGTTGTGCAACGGTATGCGAGTGTTTCTTTTATCGCGGTCTCTTGGGTATAAACTGCGCTATATTCAATGTTTGTCAGTTTCGCTTTCGTCCGAATTCGGCATCGCCGCTACGCCGGCCGGCATGGGAGGAGCGGCCATCCGATTGACTTTGCTGAAGCGCGCGGGAGTGCCCTTGGCGCACAGCACTGCGATGCTGGCCATGGACGTGGCTCTGGATACCGTCTTTTTCCTTTTGCTGATACCCTTCGCGGTTTATTCGATCGCGCAAAATGCAAAAATTCGAGCGCTCTTCGCCGCCGTCGAGCCTCTTCATTGGGGGCTCACTTTGTCAGCGGCTGCGGCGGGCTTGATTTTTCTGGCATGGACGGTGCGTTCGAAATGGCTGCATGATCGAGTGAATCAAATCGCTTTGCATCCTTTCTTTTCCACGTATCGTCTTCCCGCCCGCCTGCGTCTGGTTCGCGGCAAAGCTTGGAGCGGCTGGCGTCAAATGAGCGAGGGATTTACGCGCTTATTGCAGTTGAAATGGGGCTCGGTCTTACTGACGTTTTGCTGCGCTTCGATGCAGTGGATCTGCCGCTACAGCATTCTTCCCCTTTTGTTGTATGCTCTCTCGCTGCCCTGCGATCCGGTGCTTTTGTTTTTGTTGCAGGGATTTCTGTTTACCGGTTCTCTCGTTTTGGTGATGCCGGGCGGAGGGGGCGGCGTGGAAGTTGCCTCCGCCGTCATTTTACGTCAAATCATTCCCCCCAATCTGGTTGGAGTGGTTGTATTGCTATGGCGCTTTTTTACGTATCATCTATATCTTCTGGGCGGCGGGAGCATGTTCTTGTGGACGTGCACTCGTTTGCGCCAATTCTTCCCATCGGCTGAAGCGCCGGAAGAAGAAATTACCTTCGAAGAGCCGGATCAATCCTGAAACCGAAAATGCTGTAAAATGGATAAAACATTAGTTGTCCGTCATAAAGAGAGGAACGGGAACGGATCTCATTTTGAATGGAATGGACGTCGGCCATGAATCCAAATCGAGCCAGTGCGCGCCTTCGCTCCTATCGCACGCTTTTCATACGCTTTCTGCCGATTTTGAGCGTTCTTTTGATCGATGTTTTTTTTCTGGCGATGCTTGAGAATCTGTTTTATAACAAAAAACGGGCGTTGATTCTCGAACCGTCCGATCGGCAGACTGAAATGAAGGCGCAGATCGATCCTATTCGAATCGGTTTGTCCAGAGTTCCCGCCCGGAAGGATCGCATCAAGGAATACATTCAGGAGAATGCGCCGGAGATACTGTCGCAGGATAACCCATGGTTTCGCGTACGGCTGACGGATGAAGACAATGTTGTTGAATACGAATATGAAGATAAGGAAAAATATCATCGTTTGAACGACGGCTCGAATTGCTTCCTCTCGCGCTCGTTCGAAGCCATCAGCACCACGCAAATCAACGACAAGGCTTCGAACAAGTTTTTGTATAATCTGACCTTCTATTACACCAGCCCCAAAGATTGGCCGTCCATCGAAAGAATGGTGATCCGCTACTGGCTTTACGCAGGCTTGTTTATCGCGGCGAGTTGGATTGTCTTTATTTGGTTGTCGTTCAGCGTTCTGCGTCCTTTGGAGCGGGTGGGGCAGGCGATTGAAGGCATGATTCAATCGGACGGCGTTGTGATGATCCAATCCCCCCGCCACGCCATCGAGCGGCGCTTCAATCAATTGGCGCGCAATCAGCGTGAAGTTTTGTTCGGTTTGGAAATCGAACGGATCGTGGATGAACTGCATTCTCTGACCGATGATGCGGAGGTTTTGGAGTGTTATCTTGTCAGCGTCCAAAAAGCCGTTTATAAAATCTATCCTGTCGATCGAGTCGATCTGTACGTCTATGCAGCCGGGGATCAAGGTTTGACGGCCTTATCCGACGAATCCCCCGCTTGGCCGGAGACGGAATCGGAGGAATTGGCGATTCGAGAAAACGAATGGATCATTCCTCTGAAAGCCGGCGGAACGGTGATCGGCGGCGTGCAATGCCGGATCCATCGCAATAAGGCGCCGCGTTTGGAAATGGAGGCCATGGCGGGAGAAATCAAGAAGCAGGCGGAGAACGGGCTGGCGAGAGCGTTCACCCGCAGCCGCGCTCTGATCGAGGAACGCAATCGCTTCGGCATCAACCTGGCCACCAATATGGGGCATGATTTGACCAATATCATCGCTTCAGGGAAATGGGACCTGGACACCATTCAGCGAGTGCAGAATCTGGGCATCGTGACCATGGATCCTCAAAAGGGATCGTTCTTTCAGGAAGCGGTTTTGGGGCTGCGAAACAACCTGCATTTTCTTCAGGAAATGGTGAATATTTACCGTTCCTTCGGTTATACCCGCAATCCTCGATACGAGCCGATCAATCTGGCCGAGGTGATCGAGCAGGCGGCGAATCTGTTCCGGTTGTCGACGTCGCAGAAATTATCGGTGGACGCTTCCATTCCCGAATCGATATCGATCACGGCCGAACCGCGTCTTCTTCGCATGGCGTTCTTCAATCTTTTAGCGAACGCCGCGCAGGCGATCCGGCGCAGCGATCCGCGCAAGCGAGGCGAGATTTTCATCACGGTTCAAGAAGAGAGCGATCGGGTCGTCGCGTCGGTGCGAGACAACGGCCCGGGCATTCGAGATAAAAACGGGGATCTTCTTCAGCGCCAAGAGATCCGCCGGATCTTTCAATCGGGCTATTCGACCAAGACGGATTCATCCGGCGGCGGACTCGGATTATCGTGGGTGCAGTCGATCATCGAAGATTTTCATCATGGCGCCATCTCCGCCGACAATCTCAAAGAAGGCGGCGCATGCTTCACGTTGATTCTCCCGCTGCGCTGCAATGTGGATAACGAATCGAAATGACCGCTTCGCATGCGATCAAGCCGCGCGCCTCCGTCTTCCTCCCCATCTGCTATGGATTCGATTGACGTAATTGCTCTCGATGATTTTGGGCGAATTTCTCTAATAATTCGTCGTTTCGGGGATCGTTGCGCAGATAGATTACGTATCCTTTTTCATGAAAGACGAGATGCCATCCTTTATATTCCTTGCGGAAATAATAATGAATCGGATCGTTATCGTAAGTGATGATAAAATTGACGCCGTATTTGTCATCCAACAAATATTGCCAATAGGGCTTGTCGGTTTGCAGCCATTCTTTGAGATCGACAAATTCGGGCAGATCGCCTCTCCGGATGAAAAAGGCGATGTCTTCTTTGGCGCGAACGAATTCGTTGTGAAACGCCCGCCACTTTCCTTGGGCGTCATATCCACCCAGCGGGATGTCGCGCAGGGTGCGGATCGCTAATTCTTCTTTGGCGTAGCGGCTTCCCCACATATCGAAGCGGCTGTCGGTGAAGAGTTTGTATTTTTCCGGCGCCAGGCGCCAGATCAAGTATCCGGCAAAGTTATCGTGATTGAACATAGGTCCGGCCGGTTTGTATCGTTCAAGGAAATTTACGGCGTCGACCGGATAGGCGCTGCGAACATAGCCGTCTTTCTGGAAATGGTGGAAGTCATGCCAGTTCCGCTCCCAAATTTTTCCGGGACGAAGACCGAAAATCGCGCAAATCACGATAAAAGCCGCGACGACGTCAACATGGCGGTTTAACAGCCATTTGACCAGGGCGAACAGAGATCCCCAGAATCCGGAATATTTCTCGTCGGTGCTGTCGGATGGAATCAAAGCGCGTCGCTCTTCGGCCAGAGCCGACATGAGAGGTGGGACGGCTACGAGAGCGAATAAGGGAATGTGCCGCACATGATTGAGCGCCTCGTGGCCGAAGAAAACAATCGCTAAACCTTCGTAGATCCAAATGGAGCCGGCTCTCAGCATGGGCAGCAGGAATAATCCCAAAATGATCAATTCAAACGCATTGGTGAAATGCATGTTGGGCGAAGCCAGCTCGCCGATGTTGGAGATAAGCCATTGATCGCCCATGACTTTGAATGGCAAAAGGTGGATTTCGTAGGTGAATGGATTCACCAGAGAGGCCAGCGACACCGCCCCCAGGATGAAGGTGGCTGTGTATAAGCGTTTGAAAGAAGGCGCGGTTGGATTCTCGCGCAGCCAGGTGACGATGCAGAACCACAATTCGCTGGCCCACCAGAAGAAAAGCAGAAGCATGCCGATGACGGCGCCGCCGTGGAGATTGATCCATACAATTTCGGCGAGAATGGCGCCGAAAAACGCCCACCAGAAATATTCGTCCAATTGAAAGCACAGAATGATATGAAGAAAGATGACGATAAAAAGATAGGTGAAGATCGGCGGCCGCATATAGAGTGCGGTCTGGCTGGCGAACAGGGCCATCATAGCTCCCAGGCACGCCATTTTCCAACTCACGCCGTTGCGGACCATGTACAGAATCAGCAGAGCGATGGTCAATGTTAAAACCAGCGATTTGAGCAGGATGGCGCCTTGCAGCCCTCCCAAAACAAATGCGCCGTAAAAGAGCAGGTCGGCCAGCCATTCATGGTTCACCCAAGGGGTGGCTTCGCCCGTATAGGTAAACACATCGAAAGGGGGGAAAGACAAGAATCCATGTTCCTGAAAATATTCCCAAACGACCTGGCCGGTTTTCATGTGCCACCAGGGATCGTTGCTGAAGCGGATGGGGAATAAGCCCGCCCAGAAAGCGCCGACCAGAGATAGGATAATCATCAAACTGGTTATAAGTCGGATCCACGCCGGCGAATCCAAATTGGATTCATCCATTCTACGCAAGGTGTGTGTCTTTTTGTTATTCATGAAATTGATCCAATTGAGATTTCTGTTTTTCGTAAAATTTGTTCATTAAATAAATATATTTTTCTCAACGATTTTTCTCGATTTTATCGATTTCTTTTTGAGAGTCTATCTCTCGGATTTTCCGCTTTTAATAAATAGATTGGATATCCGATGCAAAAGGTGGATTTAACGGTTATATTCTTCGATTCATTATTGGGGAAAGATAGGGATTTATGAAAAATATGATAAATTTTTATTGCAATTACTGGGTATTGAATTAAAATTTATTGCAGTTATATTTTAAATTGAATCGAACATTATTGTGTGAGAGAGAAGGGGGCCATCATGCCGGATACAAAAAAAAGCATTCATGAAGAAAAAACGAAGCCGGAGGTGGATGAATATACGGTCCAAATGGATCGTATGGTCAACAACCTCAAAACCAAAAGCCGGAGTGAGCATCAAAAGCAGGTCAAAACGATGCTGATCTGGATTCTTGCCGGCCTGGTCATCGTTGTCGGTTCCATTTATTGGATGCTGAATGTCGCTTTCCAAGGCCAGCCGCTCCCGTTTCTTTAAAAAGCCGCTTACTTTATTTGATGTGATTGCCGCATAGTTTTATGGATATAGGGAGGAACTTGGCTTGCGGCCTTATCCATCAGGATTCGGGCTGCATCGTTTGTGAAGGCTTGCGTTTGAGTAATCGCAGGACGCCGAAGACGCCGCGTTCAAATTCAGGCGTTTGCAGGGTTAGCGTGTTGCGCAGCAATCGAAAACTATTCAGAGGAGATTTGATGCCGGTCTGGGGATCAAACCACTGGATGCTGTAATATCCTTCGACAGTTTGCAGAGAAACGATGGCCTTGGATTGAGCCGGCTGATTTCTGTCAATCCAGAAAAAGCGATCGTACCCAAAGATGGATTCCACAAGCGTATATGAATCAGGGGGATTGAGTTGCGCCGGGGAAGAAATGGGGCGCGGTATGCCCGCCCAGTTGAATTCGGGTTGGAAAAAATTCCAGGTATGCAGCATAGCAAGATCCGAGGAGGAGATTTGGAAAGCATTTCCTCGCCGGAGAGGCGTCAGGAAGGTTGAACTGCCGTAAGCGAGAGAGCCCCAAAAAGTGGAGTGCATAAACAGCGCACGATTTTCCTCGTCGCCTTTCCAAGTCGTTTCGACGATAAATATGGGTTTTTTGTAGAGAGATCGAATGCTGTGGAGATAAGGCGGGATGCTCTGAGCGGCGAGTCGGGCGTTGCCGGCTTCCACCTGGATGAAATGAAGTTGAATTTGGGGAAGCCCCAGCAGCATTTCGGGCAGGGTGTTTGGCAGAAACGAGAGCGCCGTCAAATGACGCTGGTCGTCCTCTTTGCGAATTAAATTACCCAGACGAACCACCCAGAAGTTGACTCCATCCATCAAGGCGTAGTTCGGCCGCTTGTTTTGCTCCCAGACATTGGCGCCTCGAGCGATTTCCCACGCCAGGATGTTTTGGTTCTTATAACGTTCGATAATTTGCCGCGTTCGTTCAATCGCTTTAGAAAGCATGGAGGGGTCGATGAACCAATCGGCCATTGATTCTACCGGACCGCCTTGAGTCTTATTATAGGGTGATGAATCCCAATGTTCTCCCAGCCGCTGCACGTCAAATAAAACAAGTATGACATGCAGCTTATGCTGTTCGGCGGCCTCCAGAAGCCGATCCATTGTAGTAAGAATCGATTCTTTGAATCGTCCGTTTTTTTCCAAATAGAGATCCAGAGGATCGTCGGGAGCATGGAGGCTGTCGAGGCGGAGTCTCAGCGTGTTGATTCCGGCGGACGACCAGTTCGCCAATGTCTGGTTGATCTGATCGATGGATAGATCGGGTGACAGCAGGAAATCGGCGTTGACCGCCTGTGGAAAGAAGATTTCCTTCTCTTGTCCCAACATCAAAAAGTTATCGGGATGGATGGAAATTACTTCGGAATCGGAGTGCGAATAGCAAGCGAGAGCCGCTATCCAACAAATCGCGAGCAAGAATCGTTTAGACATATCATTCTCTTATTTAATTTGGATGTTTTGACTCGTCGGTTGATTCATCTTTTGTCAGGGGAGACTCTTCGGAAAAAGTAGCCAAACTCTGCTGGACATAACTTTGGACGACGTCTTGGAGGAAAGAAGACTTGTTGATATCCGTACTTCCTTCCATGTGGATAGTAACATTTTGCGTATTTTGAGCGGAAAGAACGCGTCCTTTATCGAGGCTGAAGCGAATTTCTCCACGTCCGGCCATCGTGAATTCCTTATAGGTGAATTTGATGATGACATTCGTGAGATCGCCGGTTTGAGAGGATGAATCGATAGGGATGTCGGTCTCGTGAATGTGCATGTCCGTCTTGATGACGGCGATGTTTTCTCCATTCTCCTCGATTACCTTATCTAACTCGTAAGTCGTATAGGCGATTAACGGTTTGGCCGCCGTCGAGTAGGGAACCCTGCGGGATTCTTTCCATTGGGCGCCCAAGGCGACGGGCTGGTCGGGGAATTGAAGATAGGGCAGTTGGCGGGTGAAGGATTGCGCAGAATCGTTCAGCCCTCCGCGCTTATCGGCTTCGCCGGCAGCCTCTTCTATTTTCCCTTTGGGAGAGGCTTTGAGGCGAATAATCTTTTCTGTCAAACCCAAATTGTCGAGAAGGTCTTGCGTGGTGCCTCCCAACATCTCGCCGGACATCATCATGCGATGAAAGGCGATTTCGATGAGGGCTTGTTGATCGGCGCCGATCCCGGCGGTTTTGTAGGAAATGACGGATTCCAGTTCGGAGTTGATCGGGGTTTGCGCCGGCTTGGAGGATGTTTTTGTAGTCGCTACGCCTTGGGTTGTCGTTTTCAAGTCGAGATAGACGGTTTGACCCGAATGGAATTGATTGCGGAGATCAAACGTTTTTTCTTCCTCCTGGCACCATACTGTAAGCCAGGAGAGATGGAGCGCTAAACCAACAGCGAGAATGAATGCCAGCCTTGTTTTCATGTAACGGCTCCCTTGTGGAAAATAAACTCAATGTATGGATCGATGTGTTTTTTGCCGAATCCCGGGAATTGCATCATGCGGCCTCCCCGAATCGGCGGGATACTAACACAATATCGTAATAGAAGATTTCTGTCAGACAAGAAGCATCTCTCGCTCTCGTTCTTCTTGCAGACATCTTTTGCCTCATCGCAGCCACAGTTTGCGGTCTAAGGTTCGATATTGCAGCGCTTCGCAGACATGCTCCGGCCGGATGGATTCGCTGTCGGCCAGGTCGGCGACGGTGCGGGCCACTTTGATGACGCGATCGTAGGCTCGGGCTGAAAGCCCCAGCCGCTCCAGGCCGGAGCGCAGCATGTCGCGCGTTGTTTCATCCATGGGGCAGTAGGTTTTAATGTCTTTGGGATTCATGTGAGCGTTGCAGAATATGCGCGTTCCTTCAAAACGCCGCCGCTGCTTTGTGCGGGCGCTGCGCACTCGATCCCGGATGGTTTTCGAGGAGTCGCCGGTGGGGGGCGCATGCAATTCGTCAAACGAAACGCCGGGCACTTCGACATGAATATCGATGCGATCGAGCAGAGGGCCCGAAAGTCTGGACATGTAATTCTGTATTTTGACGGGCGTGCATTGGCAGGCGTGCTGCCCGTCGCCGTAATAGCCGCAGGGGCAGGGATTGGCCGCCGCGATGAGCATAAAACGGCTGGGGAACGTCAGCGAACCGGAGGCGCGGGAAATGGTGACCACTCCGTCTTCCAGCGGCTGCCGTAAGTTCTCCAACACATTGCGCGAAAATTCCGGCAGTTCATCCAGAAATAAAATTCCATGATGGGATAAACTCACTTCGCCGGGGTGGGGAATCGCTCCGCCGCCGATCAAGCCCGCGTCGGATACGGAATGATGGGGAGATCGAAACGGGCGCGTTGCGATCAGCGCCTTATCGGGCGGAAGCGAACCGTGGATGCTGTGAATCTTGGTTGTCTCCAAGGCTTCTTCGAAGCTCATGGGAGGCAGTATCGAGGGCAGGCGTTTGGCCAGCATGGTTTTGCCCGAACCGGGCGGACCGATCATGAT
>JAFGTC010000036.1 GCA_016934335.1 Candidatus Omnitrophota bacterium
GATTAATCATCTTCAAAAATAAAGAAATTATTCAGAAAATCACCTCGTGAGATTTCATTCCTCGAGGCATTTTGCAAGAAGCTCGAGAGTATGCATTTTTACAAAAAGGGGCCGTGAAATATCGCGGCCCCTTCGTCTTACGTGAATTCAAGCATGGAACGCGCCAATCAATACATCTGTAATGCCTTATCCACGGCTGATTGGGTATCATTGATTCATTTCTTAGCGCGATGGAATTATTGGGGAAGGAAAGAATTAGACTTTTTTGTAACAGTCTGCAGTATCAGTCGCAGTGTTAATTACATTCAGTTATTATAATCTTCTCCATTCTTGCTTTTCCGGCAGGAATCCCGCCAAACATCAATCTGCTTGGTCATCTTTTTAACCTGTTCCGGCTTTTCATCCCTTAAATTTGTCGACTCGGATGGATCCTCGATCAAGTCATATAATTCAAATGACTTTCCTCCATCATTGCTGTAAATTTTGTAGCGGTTATCCACTAGTGACATTTGATTATTGAATTCGAAAGCAATGGGACGGGGGCGTTTCTTCATGGTTTTATCAATCAGCAGCTTCAGACTGATTCCATCGATAGGCGCCGGTTGATTGTTCATTTCAATGCCGAGTATATCAAGAATGGTGGGATAGTAATCGCTGGTGACGCAGGGTATATCGGTGGTTCGTTTCTGTTTGATTCTTGAAGGCCACACGAGCAGGGAGGGCACGCGAACGCCTCCTTCATATAGGCTGCCTTTTCGTCCGCGGTAGGATCCTGTACTGCCCTGCTGCCGTGCACCGGCTTCTTGATGCACGCCCCCGCCTTTGCCGGCGGGGCCGTTATCCGAACAGAACCAGATCATGGTGTTTTCAGCGACGTTCAAGTCGTTTAATTCATTGCGCAAGCGGCCTATCTGTTCATCAAGAGCAGAGATGCAGCCGTAATAATGCTGCTTGTTTTCATCGACGTCGTGATAAAGCGTCCGGTATTTTTCTCCCGCCAATACAGGAGAGTGTGGTGCATGAAACCAGATCACGGTGAAAAAAGGTTTTTTCTGTTTGGCTGAATCGCGGATGAATGCAATGGCGCGATCCATGATGATGCGTGAATCATCACCCTTGAGATTTTCGGCGGCTTTCTGCTCTGGGCCGGTCCAGTAATGTGTTCCGAACGGTTCGCCGGGTTTGGTTTTCCAGTTGCCATGTTCAGGGGTGATCATAGGATCCCATGTAGGAACTTTGGCTTCGGTGGAAAAGCAGGCGTCAAAACCGTGATCCCAGGGCGGAGCGTAGTGCTCAGTGTTTCCCGGTTCTCCCCGGTTGGAATCGTGTACTTTTGTTGTGAGTGTGCCCAAGTGCCATTTGCCGAAATGGCCGGTGCGATAACCTCTGCTTTTGAGGACTTCGGCCAAGTTGATTTCTTCATCCTTGATATGGCCGGAATTCGCTCCGTAAATCTCCATCCGTATTGGATGCCGGCCGGTAAGGCAGCTGGCGCGTGTGGGTGAACATACTGGAGCGGCGGCGTAGAAACGTTTGAAACAGATTCCATCCTGCGCCATCCGATCCAAGTGAGGTGTTTTTATAACAGGATGGCCATTGAAACCGGTATCTCCCCAGCCAAGATCATCCGCCATGCAGAGAATGATGTTTGTTGTGACATTCGATGTTGATGATTGACTGGTGAATGTTGAGGAAAGCGCCAACGATGCAGCGCTGATCGATTTAATAAATGTCCGCCTGTTGGTTCGCGCCATTTTTCACCTATCCTTCGCAATAAATTGATCGTGAATGGTTTAAGCCGTATCCTCTCATTCGTAACTCAGCCTTTTGACGCCCCAAGGGCTCATTTTTGCGGCGAATCCCACGGCCATGGGATGACATGGGCTCGCTCAGCCCATATCGCCCACATTTGCTTTAATTGCTCAACTTTTTGGGGATATTGACCAGCCAAGTCATTCATCTCAGTGCGATCGGCCTCCATATCGTAAAGTTCCCATGCGTCTAAATCATCCTTAGCGACTCTGGATAAACGGTTGACTTTCGCTGCAAGTTTCCATTTTCCGCTGCGAACGGCCCGGTTGCCCTCGTGCTCCCAAAAAAGGGCTTCGCGTTGAATGGGATGATTGTCAAACGCGGGATTCAAACTTTTCCCTTCCATAGGGATGATGGAATTCTCCTTATAATGAGAAGGATATTGAGCGGCGGCGACATCTACGCAGGTGGCCATGATATCGATCAGATGACCGGGCTGACGGCGCAGTTCGCCTTGATGTTGAATCCGCTGCGGCCAATGAACGATGAGAGGCGTTGCTATTCCGCCTTCGTGCACCCAATGCTTATAAAGTCGAAAAGGCGTATTGCTGGCGTTCGCCCAGCCTTTCCCGTAAGCGATATACGTGTCGGCGGGACCGGGCATGACGCCTTTCCCCGTCCGAACAGGACGGCCGTCTCGGGTTGTCTCCGGCTGCATTTTGGTTTGCAGCTCGCCGGGAGCCATAGGCTTTAACACCTGCAGTTGAGAAGGATCAGGTTGAATAGGGCCTCGACTGCCGTATTCTTCCGCACAGCCTCCATTATCCTGCAGGAAAAGTATCAATGTGTTCTCGAATTCGTTTTTTTCTTTCAACGTTTGAATAATGCGCCCGATGCCTTGATCCATTCGGTCAATCATCGCCGCATAGACTTCCATGCGCCGCTCATTCCATGCCTTCATCGGCTCATCATCCCAAGCAGGGATATCGGGGTCGCGAGGCGTAAGAGGCCAGCGAGGATCCACGAGACCCATTTGAATCATGCGAGCATGCCGCTCCCTGCGAAGGGCGTCCCACCCATCTTGATAACGTCCCTTGTATTTTTCGATATCCTTTGGCAGGGCGTGCATGGGCCAGTGAGCGGCGGTATAGGCGACATAAAGAAAATAGGGATTATTTTTCCGATGACTATCGATGAAATTGACGGCGAAATCGCTGATGGCGTCCGTATAATAAAAATCCTCCCAGGGAGCGATGGGATTGTTATCCAAGGTCAGCGAATTGGGATCATAGAAACTGCCGGCGCCGTGGATGGTTCCAAAAAAACGATCGAAGCCGCGCTGCAAAGGCCAATTGTGTTTGGAGTCGTTTGGATTTTTATTCGGCGTGACGTGCCACTTCCCCGCCATATAAGTAGAATAGCCTGCGGATTTCATGACTTCGGCAATCGTGACGCAATTTCGGTTTAAGTCGCCTTGATAGCCTCTCAGATTTCGATTTTCCATCATGTGACCGATGCCGGCTTGATGCGAGTATAAACCGGTCAGAAGACTGGCTCGTGTGGGGCAGCAGCGAGCCGTGTTATAAAAATTCGTAAAACGCAGCCCATTCTGCGCTAAGCCGTCGAGATTGGGAGTATGAATCTCGCTGCCGTAGCATCCGATATCGGAAAATCCCATGTCATCCGACATGATTACAATGATATTCGGGCGAGTTGCTTTGGCGGAAGCGGCTTGACGCGACAATCCGGCGCACCCCTGCATCTGCAGCCCAGCAGCCCCCAAAGCCATAGTGGAAAGAAAAGTCCGTCGTTTGATCATGATTGACCTCAATGAGTTGAATTCCTTTTTTATAAAGGATCAGAAGCCATTTGTACAGTTTTGCCGGCGAAGCCAGTCTTTCGAAAAGAGGCAGCGTGGAATCTGTTTGAGATCAATGACTCAAATCAAGGCTTTAAGAATCGAGGATATTTGATTTCAATTATTTGTGCAATCATGTACTATTCCATAACCACAAAAATTGTCTTATAGTACAAGAAAGTGTTTACTCTTGGAATTTCTATCGATGAGATTCTAAGCGACTTTTGCGGTTATAGCAAAACTTGAAATATGGAGTGCTTTCATTTGCAACTATAGAGCAATATTTTACGAATTAAATTTATATATATCGAATCGCAGAAGGAGAAATTATGAATTCCAATCCCGTAAATCGTCGCAGTTTTATCCAAAAGAGTCTTCTTGCCGGAAGTGGATTGATAGCCCTCAACAACAGCAAAGTTTTTGGAGCAAATGACCGATTAAATGTGGCTTTGATTGCTGCTTACGGACGCGCGAGAGCACACTACGCAACACTCCGGGATGAAAATGTCGTTGCGGTTTGTGATGTTAAAAAAGATAATATTTCCTACGCATTAAAGGAATTCCCGGATGCCAAAGTCTATGAGGATTGGCGTAAGTGCCTTGATCACCCCGGTCTTGACGCTGTGTTGTGTTGCACGACCGATTTCACCCACGCATTCATAGCAAACTGGTCTCTCAATCGAGACTACCATGTCTATATGGAAAAGCCTTTGGCTATCACAGTTAAAGAAGCACGCACTGTACGGGAAAATTACCTGAAACGTAAAAATAAGATTGCTACACAGGTGGGCATGCAGCGTCACGCATACACCAATTTCAACCGTATTCGCGAAGCTATCCATGATGGCGCGATCGGCGAACTTCAAGAAGCCTGCGCCTGGGGCAATCGCCAGATTCGCCGTGATGGTTATTATCCTGAAGAGAGCCCCATCCCTTCGAACATTAATTGGGATCTCTGGCTTGGACCGTCGCCCTACCATCCCTATAATTCGAAATACGTGACGGCGAAACCGGGGGCCGGATGTTTACAGTGGAATATGTTTTGGGACTTCGGTATTGGACAAATGGGTGACATGGGCAGCCATACAATGGATCTATTATGGAACGTCCTCGATGCCGAATTGCCGACAAGCATCAAAGCCAGCTCCCCCGAATCTTTGAATCCGGAAGTTACGCCTGTCGAATTGACCTGTTCGTTTAAATTCCCTGCCAATAATTGGCGGGATGAAATTGACGTGACTTGGTATCAGGGTGGAGCCATGCCCAAATCACCATCCAATTGGATAGACCTAAATAAGATCGGCCATGGTGCGATGTTTAAAGGCGATAAAGGTGTTCTCATTTCCGATTTTCAAAATCATCTAATCATTCCGGATCGGGATATCAATGACATGTCTCACTTTAAGCCGCGTCCCGCGAATCAATCACTCCCGGATGTAGGACAATTCCAAAAGCAGTGGGTCAATGCCTGTAAAAACGGCAAACCGGCGGATACGGCCTGTAACTTTGAATATAGCGCCAATATGATTGAGACGATGTGCCTCGGTCTCGTTGCCTTCCGGGCGAATGCTGAAATTCAATATGACTGTAAAAAAGGTGTTGTAACCAATGTTGCCAGCGCGAATCAGTATCTGACTAAACCTTACCGTGAAGGTTGGACGATTAACGGGTAACGATGTCTATTATAAAATAAGTCTTTAACAATTGACGGCACGGCGGATTTCTGTAAACGTCGCCGCTAAGAATCGAAATCATCCAATAGGGTGTTTTATGTGCGAGTATTGTATCCAACACGGCGAGGGGAAGAAATGGTATCTGGAAATGCGGAACTATTCGCGCGAACTGTATGAGCAGGATCATCGAGCGGAATACACTCAAAAATTCCTCATTCAATTCGAAGAATCATACGGCCGGAAAATCGCCCAATTAGACGCGCTCCAAAAACGTCCCTGGATATATCGTTTCGTCCGACGTCTCGCCGAAAAGAACGCCAAAAAAAATCATTGGGGACAGGTCATCCCGCTGGAGGATGCCGAGAAAGTCATCGATCTGGCCCATTGTATTGTCCGCCTTCCCTGCGTATGCCGGCGATTGACCACCGGGCGAGAGGCGCGCTACTGCCTAGGCTTCAGCGTCGATCCGCCTCACATGTTGGATCAATTCCCCGATTACGCCCAGTACGATATTCTCGACAACGAGGAGGCCAAGAATCTACTGCGATCCTACGACGAAAAGGGAATGATGCATTCGGTCTGGACCTTCAAAGCGCCCTACATCGGCGGGTTATGCAACTGCGATCAGGATTGTCTGGCGTATCGGCTGCAGGTCAAAGCTGACATGATTCAATGTATGTTTCGCGCCGAATACGCCGCCGTTGTCGATTGGGACGCCTGCAACGGATGCAAAGAATGCATCTCACAATGTCAATTCGGGGCCATGCGCTTTTCCAACGCTTTGGGAAAAACCACGATCGATCTTCATCAATGCTACGGGTGCGGCGTCTGCCGAGCCGCTTGCCCCAACGGCGCCATCGACCTGAAGCCCCGCTCTGAATTTGCGAATCTCCCCTGGTGATGCGCCATGATCAAAATAACCGTCGATTCAGAACGATGCTCCGACCCTCTCGCGTGCCGCCTTTGTCTGGATCGCTGTCCGGATAAAGTGTTCGCCGTCTTCCCGAATAAACGCAGGGAGAGCGGAGAGGCCGCCGGCGATTGGACGATCATCCCCATCATGACGTCGCAATGCTCGGGATGCATGCAATGCCTTGAATTCTGCACCAAGCGCGCCATAGCCGTCGTTTCCTGAATCTACGCATCTGCCCTTACGTTTTCGAATTATAACGAACCAAGGAAGATGAGAAAGGCGGCTTTGTCTATGTTTTGAGGGCGTTTTGAGTAGGCTGTATTTATCATTTAAAGAAATTCCAAATTCAAATGACGGTACACCGCATATCCTATTGCGACCATAGTCGGCAATGCACTGCTGATGGAAAGGGCCAGAAAA
>JAFGTC010000303.1 GCA_016934335.1 Candidatus Omnitrophota bacterium
ATCAATCCTCCGGAAAGGACCTTGGATATCTAAAAAAACTCACTAAATTCGATTCGGAGTTGTCTCAAGATTGTTGACATTTTCCGTACGTGGAAAATATATTTTATGGTTTCTAATTAAATATTGTCTCTCCATAAGAGAAAATATCAATTGTATTTTACCAATAAAAAATAAACATCCTAAAATGCACGTCTCGTTAGGATTATCTTCGGGCACATTGAACTGCTTTTGAATTATTTCTAACGGTATATGATCGATCGAATATTTCGTTACGAATTCCTCGCTAACTTTATCATAAACAGTAATAACACGCTCATCTTTTTCTTCCATAACACAATCAACCTTTCAACCTTTCTATATTCTCAAATGATATCAATACAAAAACACACTTGAAGGTTGAATAAAATAGTCATATTTTGATTCATTAAAAACGATATCAACATATTTTTGTAAAAAGATTTTTTTGTTCAATGTCTAGAATTGGGAAAGCGTCACACATAGGATCATCTTCCGGCACATTGAACTGTTTTTGAATTATTTCTAACGGTATATGATCGATCGAATATTTCGTTACGAGTTTATCACTAAATTTATCATATACAGAAATAACATGATTTATTTTTTCTTCCATAATATTATCAATCTTTCTATATTCTCAAATCACATCTATACTAAAATTACATGCCTCTAGATTGGATAAAATACTCATATTTAGATTCATCAAAAACGATATCAACATATTTTTGCAAAAAGATTTTTGATCATTGTCTAAAATTGGGAAAACCTCATACATAGGATCATCTTCCGGCATATTAAATTGTCTTTGAATAATTTCAAACGGTATATGATCGATCGAATATTTCGTTACGAGCTCATTACTAAATCTATTATATACAAAAATAAAACGATCTATTTTTTCTTCCATAACACAATCAACCTTTCTGAATTTTTCTTACCATACATTAAGAATCAAGCATAGGCGGCACGCTTCGCTTTTAGCTCAACCTGCCAAAATTGGGAGCGCATTGCGGCGGGCTACGCTTCGCTTTTAGCCCACCCTACCAGCTGATATCATTTTCCCAAATAGAATATATCCTATATGACGCCAGTAGATGAAAAAAAATAACTGTATTTTTCATTAAACCTAATATCAATAAATTTCAATATCTCTGCTTTTTGACAGTCTGTTAAAATTGGGTAATCATAGCATAATTCTGGATCATAATCATTGCTTGGACAGCCGGCTATTTTCCAAAGCTGTTCAAATGGAATATTATCGACTGAATAAGTTGTAACAAGACTATCATCACTATTATTAAAGACAATTATATAACGTTCAATTCTAGTGTATTTAATTGCCATGATTATACCTTGATCATTAACAATTATTTTTAACTGATCGCGCTAGATCAGCCGGTTTGATTTATTGGCCTGTTTGAGGATCATTTACGCCAAGAAGTTTTTCTTCTTTATAAAAATTTTTAAAAATGACATTCCTGATAATCCCATAAAAAATGGAAAAAGTCTGAATTCTCTTCAGTCGCCATTTCGCGTCATCCGCTCTCACCAGTCCACTACTGAACCGTCGTCGGCGTCGTAGGTTTCGGGGTTGCGCCAGTCGTGATCGATTTTGTCGGCCAGCTGCTCTTCATCCAACTCGACGCCCAATCCCGGCCCGGCCGGCAGGGGGATGAATCCATCGACTACCTCAAACGGCGTCTTGATGTATCCGCGCCCCAGCGAAGATTGCTCCTGGCAGAGAAAATTGGGAATCGAGGCGGCCAACTGCAGCCCCGCCGCCAGCGAGATCGGCCCCAGCGGATTATGGGGAGCGATGGCCGCATAGTACGCTTCCGCCATGCCGGCGATAATGCGCACTTCCGTAATGCCGCCCGCATGGCAAAGATCCGGCTGCAGAATGCTCGCCGCGCGCTTCTCCAGAATCTCGCGGAATCCCCATTTGGTGAAAATCCTCTCGCCCGTTGCGATGGGGATGTGCGTTTCGCGCGCCATGTCGGCCATGACGTCCACGTTCTGGCACTGCACCGGCTCTTCGATAAAGAAGGGTTGGTAAGGCTCCAAGGCTTTGATGAGCAGTTTGGATGTTTGCGGGGGGATGGCGCCGTGAAAATCGATGGCGATGTCGCATTCCGGCCCGCCCGCTTCGCGCAGCGCGGCGAAGCGCTCCGCCGCATAAGCGACGAAGCCCGGCGTCTCGACGATGCGCGCGGGGCGCTCTTTGGCCACGCCGGTCTTGAAGGCGCGGAATCCCCGCTCCATGCCGCGCTTGATGTCGTCCTGCCTTCCGGCGCGGCCGTACACCTTGATCCGGTCGCGCGTCGGGCCGCCCAGCAATTCATACACGGGGACGCCCAACGCTTTGCCTTTAATGTCCCACAAGGCCTGATCGACGCCCGACAGCGCGCTGGTGAGAATCGGCCCGCCGCGATAAAACGCATGCCGGTAAATCGCCTGCCAGTGATGCGTGACGCGGCGCGGATCTTTGCCGATCAAATAGGGCTCGATCTCTTTCACCGCCTCCGCGCAGGTCCTGGCGCGTCCTTCCAATATCGGTTCGCCCAATCCCACGATGCCCGCATCGGTGTGCACTTTTAAAAACAACCAGCGGGGCTTCACCAAAAACGTCTCCAGGCGGGTGATCTTGAGGGCGTCTTTGGGCGAGATGGGAGCGTCGCCGATTTTCCGGCCGCTTTCACGGTAAGGATCCTCCTCCCGCGAAAATCCAACGAGCGGAGCGCCCGCCGCGGCGGCGAACAATGCGCGCGCCATCGCGCGGCGCGTCATGGTTGAATGAAAGGATGAACGATCGGCCATTTTTTTTCTCCCCATAATGAAAAAATGTTGACTTCAATTCAGCGGCGGTGGATGAAACATCCGCATTCTATTTTTATCATATTTGTTTCTTTTACAGAAGATCACTCCCACCGATATTCCGGCCGGATGTCCGCCAGGGCGGGAAACTCGCGGCGGTAGGCATCCAGCGCGCTCCAATCCAATTCCGCGCTGATGATCCCTTCGTCGTTTCCCGCGTCGACAAGCACGTTTCCCTTGGGATCGATGATGGCGCTTCGGCCCGAATACGCTAACTTGGGATCGCGCCCGCACCGATTGACGCCGACCACATAGGCCTGGTTTTCGATGGCGCGCGCCTGCAATAATTTCATCCAATGCGCCTCGCGGCCCTGGGGCCAGCAGGCGATGACCGCGAAGAGGGTTGCGCCTTGTTGCGCGGCATGCCGGAAAATCTCGGGAAAGCGCAAATCGTAGCAGATGAAGGGAGCGACCGCGAAGCGATTCCAGTGAAACAAGGTTATGCCGTCGCCGGGCGCGTAATGGCCGGTTTCGCCGGCGAACGAGAAAGGATGCATCTTGGCATAGCGGGCGATCTCGCCGCCGGCGGGATCGACAACCGCCGCTTCGTTGCGGCCGCGCCCGTCCGGCTGTTTTTCCACCATACCGCCCAGTACGAAGGAGCGATGTTTGCGCGCCATGTTCTGCAGAAATCGTCCGGTTTCGTTCGACTCGTTTTCACAAATCTCGCTGACATTCATGCTGAAGCCGGTCGAAAACATTTCCGGAAGAACGATCAGGCTGTTGGGTTGGATCTGCGCACGGTCGAGCAGATTGGCGACTTTGGCGTAATTCGCCTGTTTATTTTCCCACTCTATATTCAGTTGAACGGCGGCGACTTTCATGAATTGTACGCTCCTGCAATGGTTTTAAGACCTGCGACCAGTCTTCGCATCCCTTCGACGGCGGTCTCTTTTTGCAGCGACCCATAGGAGACGCGGAAGAAGCATCCGCCCGTCAGGCCGAAAGAACGCCCGGGCATGACGGCTACGCCGAAGTCGCGAATCAGCCGTTCGATCAGCTGCATCTCATCCAGGTCGGCTTCCATGCGCACCAGCAGATAGAATGCGCCTTGGGTGCGGGCCGTGCGGCAGATCTCCCGGATCGAGTCGAGTTCCTCCAGCATGATCGAACGCACGCCGGCTTTTTCCGGAAGACGCTCCAGGCAATAAGACGAGCCGACCGATAATGCGCCGCAGGCCGCATACTGCGAGACCAGCGGCGGGCAGATCAGGATAGTGTCTTGAATTTTTTTGACCGATTCATCCAGGTGAACGGGATAAACCATGTAGCCGATGCGCCATCCTGCGAATCCGTAGGATTTGGAAAGCGAGAACAGCGAGACGGTATGCCCGGCGGAATGTTCGATGGACGCCGGCGAAAAATGGACGGCCTCTTCATACGTAAAATATTCGTAAGCCTCGTCGTTGATGTGATACAGGCCGCGTTCCCGGCACAATTCGTTGATCGCTCGCAGGGTCGATTCGGGATAGACCGCGCCGGAGGGATTGTTGGGCGACACTGTGACAATCGCCCTCGTCTTGGACGTAATCGCTTGGCGCAGGGCCGGCAGATCGGGCTGGAAATTCTCGTCGGTCGGAACGGCGATAGGGATGGCGCCGGCGATGCGGACGGCCATTTCGTGATTGAAATAATAGGGCGTCAGCAGAATGATTTCATCGCCGGGATCCGTGATCGCCAGCACGGCGTTCATGAAAGCCATGTTGCCGCCCGCCGTCACGCACAAAACGCTCTCTCCGGCTTGTCGGTTCTTATGGGATTCGATTATGATCCCGTTTTCGTTTTGCAGTTTGTCGCGGATTGCGTCATAGAGAATGGGTATGCCTTCTACGGCGTGATATTTATGGTTTTCGGGATTTTCTAGAAACCGGTTGTACTGCTCGATCGCTTCCTTGGGGGGGCCGTAATGAACCACGCCCTGACCCAGCGAGATGGCGCCGGGACGGCTGCGCACCCAATCGCCTATGATGGGAATGACCGGCGCCTGAACCTGCTGCATGCGGAATGTATTTCGCATTGAATTCCTTTCAACTTTACCGCGCTTCTCCGGAGGCGGAATTAAAAAACCAGCATACCCCAAACCCCCCCGAAACACAAACAAGGCTGTGTTTATCCGTGGTTCGGGAAATCCCAGGGCGCATTGGCGGCTGGCGGCGTTTCTCTTGGTGGCCGGTCGTCTTAAAAAAACATACAGGCATCCCTTCGGAAAGGGCGAAAGGCGCTTTCGGCGGGAGAATTCGCCTCTTCCTCATCCGGGAATGCTCAGGAAAGGATGGCTGAATATGTGTTATGTAGTCATAACAAGTCCATTGTTGAGATCCTCGGGTCGGAGCGGGCTGCCGGGATTTTCGCGGTTCAACAATTGCTCGAGCCGCGCCTGTGCGCTGCCGGGTGAGGTTGCCGCGTGCGGCGCGGCGTCATTGGCGCGCTTCACGATTCCTGTGATTTCCTGGAATGTTTTCGCGCAATCCTTGATCCATTGCATGCGAGTTTTCAGGGCGGAGCAGAATTGCCGGAACAGCGCCAGCGACTCTTTTTCCCGGGGATTGAAGGTATTCTCCAGACGATCCGCCATTTTGCCGAGGCAGGCGTTCAGGGCGGAATGGATTTTCTGTTCGATGGAAATGGAACGATTTTTGGACATGACTCGCCTCCTACAAAAAAATTTATTAGGCAAAGCTGCAAGAAGCGTGCCAGAAAGAAAATGTTTGTCGTAAGATCCTCTGCATCAGGAAGTTACGGAAGGGGGCAGGGAAAGCAAATTAAACGAAAAACGGGGCGGCCGTTCGACCGCCCCGCTCCATGATGACATGGCATTCAATCGTCAATACAATTCCCACGCATCGACGTCGGTGAATTCTTCCAACGCGCTGAGGGTGAAGTAATCGAACTCTGACATGGTTCCATTTACGGAGCCCCAAATTTTTGAGAACAGTCCGATTCGAGTCGGCTGGCGCGCTTCAGTGACCGGCGCTCCCACCAGCTGCCAGGTTTTTCCAGGCAGTTGAGCGCTGAAGATCAACTCATCGCTGCGCTTCGTCACGGCGATTTTCGCTTCGACATTACCTGCCCAAACGGAATCCAACCAATCAAACGCGTCGGTGAATTCATGATAATCCAGAATGCCTAAAGCGGCATCGTTGGTCAATTCAACGCGCAGATCGCCGGCATAGAAGCCGAAAAGATATTCATCACCCGAAACATTCGTATCTCCGGCTTCGTTATAATTGACAGCCAAACCAACGTGATATTCGTTCCAGGGATCGTCAATATTGTAAACGTCGGTCAGTTTCAAACTGGTTTCGATTCGCCAGTCGCCGTCGGGAATATCGGTGCGCAGAATCATCGGCGCGCGCCTGCCGCCGCTCCACTCGTTGAATTTTTCCGCCATGGAAATCGTATCCGCTTCGATCGAGAGAATGCCGTCGGCGAGCGAAATAACCACTCCATCCTCATAATTAGTGGACAAAGCGGGATCGCTTCCATATTCGATGAACCATGGTTCGGCAACGTCTGCTCCGTCGAAATTGTCCGTCGATTCTTCGGTCGGCGTTCCAAACAACCAGACTTGATTAGTTACGCTCACATCGCCGCGCACCGGCTCCGCCAGAGGCAGGCCGACATCGCAGAGACCGTCAAACAGCAGGAATTTCATGCCTTCCGGCGGAGTGACCGTATAGGATGCCGTCTGAGAAGTGGAGGTTGGATCGAGGTTGAAGAGAATCCGGTCGCCGACCAACTCGCCGCCGGCGCTGATATCGGAAACCTGGACGTTGGCAGGAACGATTTCATCGATAAAAGCAGTATACGTACCGTACAACGATTCGGCGTTAAGCGATACGGTGACTGCTTCTCCCGGTTCAAAGAAACCGTCTTCAGTCAAGGTTCGCTCGACGCGTCCGATGCCCTGCACGCGTACGACTTCAAATCGGCCAAGGCATTCGGGGAAATTTGCGCCGGGAATAGCGAAAACTAAAGAATGCTCGCCGCCGCTCACTTCGAATGGTCCGACAGTGTAGAAATAGTACGCATTAAAGTCAGTTCCAGCTGCGTTGAATTCTCCCTTGAATTTATTATCCACATATAAATCTACAGGGCAGTCACCCTGTCCCCAAGTGTTAATGCTTAGATTAATAAGGAGCACTTGATCTCCTTCGCCTAAATCGAAGGTATAACGGAACCAATCTCCCACAGAAATTCGCGCCCCGCCGAGTCCGGCATTCGTGTCGCTTGCGCCGTGTTCAAAAGTAATCTCATCCTGGTCGCGATAGTCGCTGAATTCATAATTGGGATCATCTCTGGCAACGCCGGGATTGGCGAAGAAGAAATCAGCGCCTTCCTGAAATACGAATTCTGTGTCAATGGCGGGCGTCCCTCCACCGCCGGGGCGCGTGTAGGACGTATCCGCTGGAATTCCATCCATGCCTTGCGTGTAGCGACCGCCTAACTCGTATTCTGTTGGGTAATTCCTGCCATCCACCGGGCTTCCGCTAAAGTCAACATCAATGCATTCACGATATAAATAAGGCAACAGAATCGTGATTGCCGTATCGCCCGTGATTCGTTCTTCGCCGTCGCCCGAATCGACGCTTCCCGAAAAACCGGCCACGCGATTACGTATCAATCTGGGAGGAACAGCGTTGTAAGTCAACGTAAGGGCTTCCGATTGGTTTGTGAACGACCAGATGATGCTTCCATCGCTCACTACGCCGCCATGAGAAATATCCGATACGCTCCAGTTTTCCGGAATGCCTTCGACGATCGTCATGGATGGAATGTTTCCGGTGACGCTCACCTGGAGACTGACGGAAACCGGCGTATTCGATTCAAAGTTGGGTGCGCCAATGGAACGGTCTACGACGGCGCGATTGGCAGCCAATTCCCGAATTTCAAAGTTATCGACATAATGAGCGCTGCTGGAGCCGCTATCCAGATTGTTTCCCACCTGAACATATCGATTCGAATCGGTGGGGAAGGGCGGGAAATCACGCTCATCGACGAGAATCCAGCCGCCCTCGCCGCGATCTTTGTAAAGGAAAACAACGTGGTCTCCTGTCACTTCAAACCGCAGCCGATGCGGTGGAGAGCCAATCGGCAAGGTCATGTCGACCGGACCTTCGCTGGGAATAGTGTCTGCAAGATTGTAATAGTGAGTATTGGCTCGGAGAAAGTAATTGTGCCGGTCGGCGATGCTTTCATTCTCTCCAACCAACGGCCAGACGGAAAAGCGGGCGTTTACATCTGCCGGGTGAAAGAAATCGAACTCCATAACATAGTTCATGGGCAGAGGGATATCCAAACGAAGCCAATCATCGTTACCGCCGCTTCCATCCCATTCAAGACGATCGTTTCTTGAGAACGCTACAGTCGCATCGGAGAATTTAACCCATTCCGGCTATGCTTCCTGCGGATCTTCACTTGTAGGATTATTAAAATCGTTGCTGTAATAGAATAAATCCTGCGAGGTGTAACTTAATACAAAATTATCAATATAATGCAATCCCGCCGTCCCGCCGTCATGGTTGTATCCGAGTTGAATATAGCGCGGAGGATCAACAGTAGGAAAATCACGCTCATCGACAAGAATCCAACCGCCTTCGCCGCGATCCTTGTAAAGAAGCGCCACATGATCTCCCGTGACTTCCACCCTCAAACGATGGGGATTTGACCCAAGCGGCAGCGTCATATCTCTCGGACCTTCGCTTGGAACTGTATCTGCAAGATTGTAATAATGAGTATTGGCTCGGAGAAAGTAATTGTGGCTGTCAGCGATGCTGTCTCCCTCGTTGCAAAACGGCCATACTGAAAAACGGCCGTTGATTCCTTCCTGGTAGAAGAAATCAAACTCATAGACATAGTTGGCGGGTATGTCGACATTCAAGCGAAGCCAATCGTTGTTGCCGCCTGTTGCATCCCATTCAATTCGCCCGTTGACGGCCTGGGCGCTGCCTCCAGCGAACATCACCCATTCCGGCCATGCTACGCTCGGATCCGAACTGCTGGGGTTTTCGAAGTCGTTGCTGTATTGCACTGCCGCGTCCACTTGCACCGCCATCCCCAAACAGAGGACGGCCCCTATGACTGCTGCATAAAAGATCCCTTTCATAATTTCCTCCCCACTTACGTTATTAATCCCTTGAGATGGATTTCCAAGAGATGATTGCCTTTGAACTAAAACATGATGCGATTCTTTACGGAACGACTCGAATAATGTCGCCGGAGCTGATCAAACCGTTGGTGATGTCATACGTACCGGGATAGTTATGCACCAAATCCGGCCCGATGCTGACCATGTAGCGGCCCGTATAATATTGGGAAAGGGCTTTCTGGCGCAGGGGCGGCGAATCGATGAAGCGCAGGGTCAAGTCGCCTCCAGAACCCGGTTGGGGGATGCCGCTGTCCAAGGCCGGATGTCCATACGCCCCGGCGCTGACCGTATAGAAAGGTTCGGGATGGAGGACCGGTCTGGCATTCGTATCACTATACATTCTGGATTGCGAATTTTTGTAGGATTGGTAAATATCGATGGGCTCCGAAGCGACATAGGCCACGGGAGTCGTCAAACCGTTGTTCCAAATATTCGTTCTATGAGCAGGCGGATGAAGCGGCAAGGAGCCCCAATCGGTCTGATAGATCATCATGGCGGTGCTCAGCGCCTTCATGTTCGATTCAACCTGGGCGTATCTTGCGCGCTGCTGCGCATTCAAGAAGTTGGGCACGGCGATCGCCGCCAGAATCCCAATA
>JAFGTC010000304.1 GCA_016934335.1 Candidatus Omnitrophota bacterium
AATTGGAGCAGGGGCGAAAAAAAATCGTCGTATCCATTCTGAAGAGCACCAATCAGCCCACCGCCGCCCTGCGCTTCGCCCGCTATTTAGGCGCCCGCGACCGGGGGCTTATGCAATGGGAAAAGTATCATTTCCAACCGGCGGTGGGGGATGCGTGGGCGGAAACGCCGCATGTCGTTCTCTTCAGCGGGGGCGTCAATCGCCTGGCCGTCGAAGATCTCATCCAGCGATTCCAAGAGCGGGAGGGCGTGGAAATTGACACGGTCTATAACGGCTGCGGAATCCTGGTCGGCCAAATGAAACTGGGTGAGCGGCCTGACGCCTATTTCTCCTGCGATGTATCGTTTGTCAATCAAGTAAAAGACATCTTTATGGATCCGCTGAATGTTTCTGAAACCGATATGGTCATCGTCGTCGAAAAGGGAAATCCCCTCCATATAAAAAGTTTGCAGGATCTGACCCGCCCGAATCTTCGCTTGGGCGTCGCCAACGCCGAGCAGAGCGCCCTGGGAGCGTTGACCCGGCGGCTGCTCGAACAGATGAAAATCTACGATTCGATTCTGGAAAACGTGAAATCCCAAACCCCGACCGCCGATCTGCTGGTCAATCAGATTCGCACCGGCTCGCTGGACGCCGTCATCGTTTACGAAGCCAATACGCCGTATGTTCGCGATAAACTGGAGATTATCCCCATCGACCATCCCGCCGCCAAAGCGATCCAGCCCTATGCGGTCGGGAAGGAGAGCCTCTACCCGAATCTTATGAGCCGACTGATGGACGCGATCTGCTCCGAGACGTCTCGTTCGAAGTTCGAATCCATGGGATTTCGCTGGCTGGCCGGTAAGGAGAATCCATGAACCAGGCTTCTGCCGTCGCTTCCGATCCAGCCGCCGCGCGATGCCGCTCGGATGCGCCTTTTATTCTTTGCCTCTGGATTATCGGGGGATTCTATCTGTTTTTGATCGTCGCGATGCTTTGGGCGAAGATGACCTTCACTTCGCCCGGGCATTTATGGAGCGCTCTGCAGAATCCCGAAATTCAATACTCCATCAAACTGACGCTGCTCTCCTGCACCCTGACGACGCTTTTTTCGTTATGGACGGCGGTTCCCATCGGGTATCTCCTGTCGCACTATGATTTCCCCGGCAAAAACCTGTTGGATTCGATCTTGGACATCCCCATCGTCTTGCCGCCGCTGGTCGTCGGTTTGGGGCTTCTCATCTTGTTTCGTACGTCGATGGGGCAGTGGGTGGAGCAGTACATCGGCTTCACCTACGCGGTGCCCGGCGTGATCCTGGCGCAGTTCATGGTGGCCTGCGCGTTCGCGGTTCGCACCATGCGCACGACCTTCGAGCAGATCAATCCCCGGCGCGAGCAGGTGGCCTTGACCTTGGGATGCAGCCGCGCTCAGGCGTTCTGGGCGGTGGTCTTGCCGGAGACGCGCCGCGGCCTGTTGACGGCGGCTACGCTGGCGTGGGCTCGCTCGATGGGGGAATTCGGCCCCCTGCTGGTGTTCGCCGGAGCGACGCGCATGCGAACCGAGGTGCTCTCCACGTCCGTTTTTCTCGAATTGAGCGTGGGCAATATCGAGGCCGCCGTGGCGGTTTCGCTGCTCATGGTGCTTTCGGCCGTGGCGGTCTTGCTGATCGTGCGGCTCTATGGAATGGATCAACCCACTGAAGGCATGGTGAAATTATGATTTCCATCCAAGGGCTTTGCCTTCGCATCGGTTCGTTTCGGTTGGAGAACATCTCGTTCGAGATGCCGGCGGGCCATTACGGGGTGTTGATGGGCAAGACGGGATCCGGCAAAAGCACCATCCTGGAGGCAATTTGCGGATTGAAGCCGATTCAATCCGGCGTCATTTCTCTCATGGGCCGGGATGTGTCGCGATTGAAGCCGGCGCAGCGCGGCATCGGCTACGTCCCCCAGGACGGAGCCTTGTTTTCGACCATGACAGTCTATCACCATCTGGCATTCGCGCTGCGGATTCGCCGGTGGAAGCCGGACGCCATCGACCGGCAAGTGCGCGAATTGGCCTATATTTTGGGGATAGAACATCTTCTTGCGCGCAAGCCGCCGGGGCTCAGCGGCGGAGAAGCGCAGCGAGTAGCCTTGGGGCGCGCGCTGGCGTTTCAACCTTCCGTTCTTCTTCTTGACGAACCTCTCAGCGCTCTGGATGAAGATACGCGCCGCGAAATGTACGATCTTCTCCACACAATTCGCCGGCGCTATCCATTAACCGCTCTGCATGTCACTCACAACGGGCAGGAAGCGAAAGAATTGGCCGATTCCATCCTGGTCTTGAAAGACGGGTGGATTGTTGAATCCCCAAAAGAAGAAAGACGGCCGCATTTATCTCTTTCTCAACCTCCCAATGCTGAAATCGAATCCAAAGTAATCGTGAAATCGACTGGATAATAGAAAGACGCCCGATATGAAAATCCACCTTCATTATTCCGCTTATATTCGCCAGCAAATCCCCCAGCCCGATGAGGTGTACGAAGCGGAGGATTCCTGCACTCTGCAGGAATTGATCGGCCGGTTGGCGGATCGCTATGGGGATGCGTTTGGTGAATCGGTTTTCGATGCACCGGGCCGGCTGCGCCCCATGATTCTTCTGTCGCTCAACGATCAACAGGTCGACTGGCGTCAACCGGTGATCCTGAAGGACGGCGACCGCGTCGCCCTCTTGTCTCCAATCGCCGGCGGTTGAAAGAGAGGCGCCGATGGGATCGCGTGTTCCTTTAACCAGTGAAGAGCGCCGCATCTACGAATGGCAGATGTGGGTTCCCGATTTTGGAGAGGAAGGTCAGGAAAAACTGAAAGGGGCGTCGGTGATGATTTCCCGAGTGGGCGGTCTGGGAAGCGTCGCCGCTTACGAATTGGCCGCCGCCGGGATCGGAAAATTGGTTTTGGCGCATGGCGGCATGGTGAAACACAGCGATTTGAATCGCCAACTGCTGATGACGCACGATTGGATCGGCAAGCCGCGCATCGAAACCGTCGTGCGCCGCCTGCGGGATCTCAATCCCCGCCTGGACATCGTGTCGGTCGATCAAAACGTCCACGAAGAGAATGCGCGGGAACTGGTCGAACAATGCGACCTGGTCATCGATTGCGCGCCTCTTTTTGAAGAGCGGTTTTTGATGAATCGCGAAGCGGTGCGCCAGAACAAGCCGATGATCGAATGCGCCATGTACGAAATGGAGGCGCAGATCACAACCATCCTCCCCGGCGAAACCGCCTGCCTGGCGTGTTTGTATCCCGAGCCGCCTTCCTTCTGGAAGCGCCAGTTTCCCGTGTTCGGCGCCGTGTCCGGAACTGTGGGCTGCATGGGGGCCGCTGAAGCGATTAAACTGATTGCGGGGATCGGCCGGACGCTGTCGGGCCGGCTTCTTACATTTAACCTGCGCGATATGACATTCCACGCCATTCGCATCCATCGACGCGCGGGTTGCCAAACGTGCGGCGCAAGATAAACATTAGTGTAGCAATTATTAGAAGGAGCAGAATCGAATGCCAGGTGAAATTGCGGGAAATCCAACAATGTTGTATCTCATCTTAGGCTTGCTGGCCGGAGTCTTGGGCGCCACGTTCGGCGTGGGAGGGGGAATCCTGATGGTTCCCGCATTGACGCTGCTGGCTTCCATGCCTCAAAAAGACGCGCAAGGCGTCAGCCTGACGGTTATGATCGTTTTGGCGATCATGGGCGCGATCCGCTATCATATGAATCCCGATATCCATATCGATTACCGCGTCGTCGCCATCATGAGCGTGACCATGATTATCGGGGCGAACATCGGCGCCTCCATCGCGGGATATCTTTCGGGAAAAACGCTGCAAATCGGCTTCGCGATTTTGCTGTTCATCGCCGGGGCCCGCATGATTTGGCAAGCCTTAAAGACAACATCATAAAGTGTTGCAGACTCGATGCGGCGTTTTCAAATTTCAGCCGGAAGGAGCGTTTTTTACTATCGGACGGCATCGAGAAAAGTGAAAAATAGAATTGGAAATAAAACTTGATCCTGCGTTGAAAAAGAAAGCGTCTTTTTTTATGAAGTCAGGAAGATGGGATTCCCTTCGAAATCGATCCGGAATGCGGCTTTTAAGCGTCATGGGATGCAAATGCCTCTGTTTCGGGATCATTTTTTCCATGGCGTCCGTCTGTTTCAAGGCGCCGGCCTGGGCGTGCCGCTATAACGTCCGCGATGTGGGATTCGTCCACTTCGGTTCGAATCCGTATACTCTTTACGGCTATATCGACGGCAGCGTGTCCGAGGAGCGCCGCACGGCGGTTCAGCAAATCCCATTCGCCGCCCTGCTTGAATCCAACATCGATTGGGAATTGATCGATCTCGATCAGGACGGCGAGCATCCCGCCCTTCGTTATTTGGAATCAAAATCGCTGCAAAGCGAGCCGGCGCTGATCCTGGTGAACGAGGACGAAGAGGCTTTGCCCATTCCCATCCAGCAAGGAGAAGAATCCTTCCGCGACAACTTGTGGGAGACGCTGGACGACGTGGTTACGTCCGGCATGCGCGAAAAGATCGTCCGGGATGCTATTCGCACCTATGGCGTCATTGTCATGATCGACGGTCAGGATGAGGCTGAAAATCAACGAGTTCATCAAATCGTTCAAGAGGTAATCGGCCGGGTCGCCGAGAATATGTCCGCTCTTCCCAAAGAGATTGACTCGCCGCCGGTGATGCATCGGATAACTCTCAATGACTTTGCGGACGAGAAAGTCTTGCTGTGGAGCATCAAGGCCGATGCGGGCGGGCGGGAGCCTCAAGTCGCCGTCGTTTACGGGCGGGCGCGGCGCATCGGCCAGGTCTTGACCGGCCGGCAAATCACCGGGAAATCGCTCATCGGCGTGGTTTCGATGATCGGTCTCTCCTGTGAGTGCGGTTTGGATCGCAACTGGATGATGGGCGTTATGATTCCCTTTCGTTGGACCTCCGAACATAGCGAGGAAATGGCGCGGCAGTTGGAATTCGATCCCGATAATCCGCTCGTCAAGACGGAAATCAGCCAAATCCTCTCTATCAGCGCCTCCCGCAGCGGGCCCTCGGGCCTGGACGGATTGTTGATGGGATACAGTGAAATCGCCGTGGATTGGTCTCCCCAGAATACGGCGGCGGATGCAAATACGGACGCTGAATCTACACCCGGCGCCGCGGATGCGCCCTTCGAAGAGGATGCGAGTCAAGAATCGATCCGCGAAACGTCGGCGGTTCAAGCAGCCTCGTCTATCGGGGATTCAACTTTTCCATCAAATACGGTATCGTCAAAGTACATGGGAGCGGCGGTGATCGCAGGCGGTCTGCTTGTCATTAGTTTACTGGGCGGTTTGGCGATTTTGCTTCGATCGAAGGGATAAGAGAAGAATCGGTATGAATGTGCTTCGTTTTATCTTTAAGGAAATTCTGCATCGAAAGATTAATTTCACGTTGAGTCTCATCGCCATTACTCTGGCGGTCGCTTTTTCCGTCTCGTTCTTCACGATGGGAACCGCCTCCAAGCGCGAGACCATCCGGCTGATGCGCGATATGGGGTACAACCTTCGGATCATATCCAACAAAACGGATATGAACTTCTTTTACTCCAACGGCTATTCCGACCAAACCCTTCCGGAAGAGCATGTGCAAAAATTTGCGGCTCAGAAAGGGCTGTTATACGCGCATCTTTTGGGTACGCTGCAGCGCTCGATCGATTGGCGGGGGCGCCGCGCTCTCCTGACGGGCATCGCGCCGGAAATTTCTCCCGTGGGCAAAGAGAAGCCGCCGATGATTTATACGATAAAACCGGGAGCCGTTTATATCGGCTATGAATTGGCAAAGGGGCTCTCTGTTCAAAAAGGAGATCAGGTCGAGATTCTCGGCGGGTCGTTTCATGTAGAAAATGTCTTGCGCGAAGCGGGCAGCGAAGACGACGTCCGGATTCTGGCCGCCCTGCAGGATGTTCAGAATCTGTTGAATGAAAAAGGGCGCATCAACGAGATTCAGGCGTTGAATTGTTTTTGCGTTGTTGAAGGCCGGGATCCTTTGGACATGCTGCGGGAGCAGTTGGCGGTAACGCTGCCGGATACGCATGTCATCCAAAAGCGGGCCATCGCCGAAGCGCGCACTCGCCAGCGCGAATTGATGGATAACTATTTCGCTTTGATCCTTCCCTTTCTTTTGGTTGTCTGCGCAGTTTGGGTGGGAGCGCTGGCCTTTTTAAACGCCCGCGACCGGCGTCAGGAAATCGGCGTGCTGCGCGCTTTGGGCTACGATTCGAAAAAAATCGCTCTGTTATTTATCGGAAAGGCGGTCATGATCGGCGCCGTCGGGGCGGTGCTTGGATTCATCATGGGGACGGCCTTCGCTCTGGCGTACGGGGCGGATATTTTCAAGGTCACATTTCAAAAGATTGAGCCGATTTACAGTCTGCTGGTCATTGCGCTTATCGCGGCGCCTGTATTCACCGCCGTTTCCAGCTTCATTCCGGCTATGATCGCCGTGACTCAAGATCCGGCGGAGTGTCTTCGTGAGGAATAAGAGAAATCATTATGATACGCCTTGAAGAAGTTTCCAAAATTTATCCCGGCCGGAACGGCCAAGTGAAGGCTCTCGACCGGATTCAATTGAATGTAAAGGAAAAAGAGTTTGTCGTGGTTCGCGGCCCCAGCGGCAGCGGGAAATCCACTCTTCTCCTGACATTGGGCGGCATGCTGCGGCCGACGCAGGGCGCCGTCTGGATCGGCGAGCAGGATGTCTACAAATTTTCGGGGAAGGAGCGCGCCGAATTTCGCGCGCAAAATGTCGGCTTCGTTTTTCAAATGTTCCATCTGATTCCCTATTTAACGGTATGGGAAAACGTCGCCGCCGCAGCGGGGAAGAGCGTTACGGCGTCCATCCGAAAGGACAGCCTGTCGCTGCTGGAGGGATTGGGGCTTTCGCACCGCGTGAGTCACAAGCCTTCCGAATTGAGCGCCGGCGAAAAACAGCGAACCGCCATTGCGCGCGCTTTGCTGAATAAGCCGAAAATCATCCTGGCGGATGAACCGACGGGCAATCTGGATCCCGATAACGCTCATGAAGTGTTACAGCATCTCTCCTCTTTTCATCAAAACGGTGGAACTTTACTGATGGTGACTCATGGAAAAGACGCCGATCCCTACGCCGATCGGATCGTTTATCTGCGCGATGGCGCCGTCGTGGAATCGAATTAGATGAAGATAAAATAATCGCGGCATAAAGAGCAATACAATATTTCGAGCAGCGCCGCTTATAGCAGCCCCCCAATCGTTAACGTCTGTCTCTCGCCGAGAGCGCTTCGTTTGTCAATGGCGCGCCTTCATGCAAACGCGATTGAATCCTGCTTCAAGTGAATCCTTCTTTTTGAACATGGAATCGTTCGGGCGTGGTTTGGTTTGTTTTATAAAATTCCCATGATTTGCAACGATTTGGCGCGAGCGTCGTTCTATAAAAAAATGCTTTTGACGGAGGCGGGATTCCATGAGGTTGGTTTGGTTGGCGGGCGTGTTTGTTATCTTGTTTGTAGGGCAGACGATCAATCGTCTGCCGCGAGACGTCCTCACTTTGAAAGAGCATTATCAAATGAAAGACTGGTCGGAATTTTACGCTCATCTGGCGGTATGCGGATTTTTCTGGCTGGGATCGACCTTGGCTGTCATCTATTTCTTCCTGCCGTTTTTAGGCGTTCAATTCACAGGCTGGTCGAAAATATGGGATATTGTGAGCGGGCTGGGGCGTTGACCTCCTTTGTTCTATTGTTCTATTCGCTGTTTTGCCTGGGCGTTTCGCGTAGAATTCCCTTATGCGCCATCCACTGCGTCGCGGGGAAGATCAAAAGCATGCCGAGCATGGGAATGACGCCGTTGAAGAGGCGTGAGCCGCCGATCCACAAAGCGTCGACGGTTTGCGCGTTGAACAAAAGACTGCTTCGAAACGAGAAATACCAAACCCAACCGCCGTGCAGCGCCGCGCCGTACCATAACGATCCCGTACGATGCGCGGCGTGACATAACGCCATCCCCACAATGAACAATCCGACGGCGTCTGGAAAAAAAGTAAATTCATGCGCCATATTGGAAACCAGCATGCCGCAGATCTGGAAGCCGGCGCTCCAGGCCGTCGGATTTGCGATCGCTTCATGGCCCCGTCCTTCAAGAAAATGCAGCGAAGCGAAAATCAGGCTGGTAATGACGGCCGATCGCTTCCAGGGCCATGATCGGCAGAGCGAAAAGAAGATCAATCCTCGAAATATGTATTCCTCCAAACCGCTGACCAGGATGCCGCGCAGGAGCCCTTCGAAGAAGCGCTTGCGCAGTTTTTCGATCGGAAGCGTTTCGGGAATGTTCCAGGCGCCGATGAGTAGATAGAAACACGATAATCCAAAAAGAAAAAGGAAAACGGCGGCCAATCCTACGCCCAGATTGGGCAGCGCGGTTTTGTTGAAGGAAAATCCGGCGCGGGCGGGGGATAGCAGCCCCAATGGTTTGCGCCCGATAAGCAAGCCCGCAAAGACGGCAAGCATCCAGATTCGCCGGAATACGCGTGCGGGAGGGTAATCCCAGTCGGTCCAGGCGGCGACGGCCTGCTGCACCCATGGATACAGAAGGCAGGCGGCGATTGTGGTGATAAGGAGCATCAACAAAACGGAAGATAATCGTTTCAAGAACATAGTGATATAACCTTGGCACGAAGAGACGAAAACGCAAGGGATTTCAACGAACGAATCGGCGGTCCGATTATGATTGATCCGTGAATATTTACTGTTGAACAGCTGCGCTCATTCCTACAAACAAAAATAACCGCCGATCATTGACCGGCGGCGGGGGTATAGAAAAGAAGAAATGAGCAAAGTTGATGTGTGTTAAGGCAGAGTATTTTCTGAATCGGTTACGCGGCGAATAAAGACGCCATTCGGCGGCGTATATTGGGTCGTCGAAGTTTGATCATGGCCTGTTCTTCGATTCGCCGCACGCCTTCGGCGCTCAATCCCATGGACTGGCCGACTTTACGCAGGCTCAACCGCTTGCCGCCCTCAAAGATTCGGTAGCGCCGAATCAGGACTTCGCGCTCCCGGTGATTGAGAACTTCCATGGCCGTGCAGAGGCGGCGCCAGGCTTCTTGATCGCACAATGTTTCGCGCGGATTATGTGACTGTTCGTCAACGAGGATGCTCTCCCATCCCGGATGATCTTCGTCGCAGGCGTGTAAGGTTTGAAAAGAGAGGGCGTTATTCATGATCTCTTCGATCTTGTCTGCGTCCAATCCCGTTTCATCCGATATTTCCTGCACGGTGGGATTTCGACCGTGAGTTTTCAAAAACATCTCTTCACAATATCGAATTTTGCGCAAAATCTCGCCTTTGTTAATGGGCAGATTGATCTGATGGGTTTTTTGCTCGAGAGCGCGTTGAATAAAGAGCCGAATCCACCAGGAAGCGTACGTGATCAAACGGCATTTTTTGGATGGATCGAATTTTTCCAGGGCTTCGATTAAGCCCAGATTGCCTTCTTGAATTAAATCGGCCAGAGAAAGTCCTTTATTGCGATAATTGAGCGCCATTTTGATCACAAAACGCAGGTTGCTTTCTATCAAGCGGCGCCGCGCGTCCATATCGCCTTTTTGGAATCGCCGCATCATCTCTCTTTCTTCGGAGGCGCTTAGCGGCGTTGTGGGCGTATCGGCGTATATTTCATGATTGATTATTGAGAAATCCATTTTTCGATCTCCATTCTATTAACAAAGCCAATCGTTCGCCCTGATTAGAGTACAAGACGCATGCCAGATATTGTCAAAGGGAGATTTTTTGAGAGTTATTTTTTTATAAGATATTGTTTTCATTTGGCTTATGATAATTTGTAACAAGTTGTCCCTGCTATTGTGTGTAATGTATTATTGTAGTTTTGTGTAAAGAACGACTGGCAGGGAGAATTTCTTCGCAGAGATTTTCTTCACACCTGTGAAGAATCCTGCACACTTAAGGGGGGAGCGAATTAGTTTTTTTTGCGGGATTGAATGGCGGTATGATAGGCGATTTCAAGCGCATCCGTATGCGATTTCCAATTATAGACTGCGCGCGCCCGTTCTTTTCCCGCCAATGACATCTTTTGCTGCAAGTCTTTCGATTTCAGTATATTAATTACATTCTGCGCCATTTCTCGGGCATTGCCGCATGGGGAGGCTGCGCAGGCTTCGCCGGCCATGATTTTCACGTCGCCGATGTCGGAGGCGGCGATAGGCAGGCCCATGGCCATGTATTCGGCGATTTTCAGGGGGGATTTAGCCCGGGTGACGTCGTTTTCAGCGAACGGGGCCAGGGCGACGTCCGCCAGAGATAAGTAGCGGGGGATCTCATCGGCGGGTATATAGTCTGTAAAAACGATCTTCTGGGCGAGATTCAATTCTTGGGCTCGTTTTCTGATAAAATCCAGTTTTCGGCCGCCTCCGAGAACGAGGAGAGAGGCCGTTGGAATTTCGCGCTGGACGATATGAAGCGTCTCGACCGCCTGTTCGGCGTAGCTGGCCACTTCCAATTGTCCGCTGTAAACCAGCACAGGCTTTTCTAAATTGAGTTTTTTCAGAAGATTATCGTCAAATGGGCATGGATGGAACCGCTCCAGATCGGCTCCAACCGGCGCATCCCACAATCGGTCGGGACGAGCGCCCCAGGCCAGCGCTTGTTGACGGAGAAAACTGCTGGCGACGGTCATCGCGTCGCAGATTTTGGGGAGAAGTCGATCCCATCGTCCGGCGATCCAGCCCGCCAGAGATGAGCCGGCCAGTTCGGCGGCGATGCCCGCTTCCCAATCGTCCCAATCGTAATGAAGGGGAATGCGTTTGATTCTCGAAAGGGCGATGGCGGGCAGAGAAGCGTCCGGATAGGCTTTCCAAAGGTGGATAATATCCGGCTGAGGTTGGATGTTTTTCAGAATCCACAGGTTGCGGAGGTATTGGTGGACGCGGCGGTCGAGAGGGATGATGACGGCCCCCATTTTTTCGAGGTTTACAAGCGCAGGGATGGAATTCCTGCGAATTTCATGGGGAAAGTCGCAAAGCACGACCTCGTGGCCGCGCTGCAGCAGTTCTTCGGTTTGACAAAGAACGCGCCGCGCGCATGAAACCGACGATAAATCGAAGCGTTGAAGAATTAGTATTTTCATAACGTTGACGATGAATCATACGTTTATTTGTGTTCTCGTAAAACCCACGGACTTAAAAAGTAAGGTCAAAATAGACATCAAATTAAAAAAAAATGGGAAAATGTGTGATTGTCGGTTGAAATCGATTTAGAATTTCGGTATTGTAGTGGGGTCTATCTTTGTATGGAGTGGGGGACTTTAGGGTACCCTGGTTAATTATACGCCTAAAAAACAACGGAGGCACCGATGTTGAAATCCACGCTGAAACCTATCGCACTGCTGACAGCCCTGCTGATTTGCAGCGCGAGCCTATCATTTGGAGCGGGGACGATTTCCCTTCAGCCCAGAGCATCCGCGGTGGATGTCGGGGGAGATGTCGTTTACGACGTCCTCCTGCAAACCGATCAGCCGTTCAGCGCTTATCTGCTGAAGGTTGAATTTTCCTCGCCGGATGGGGCTGCTGTGGGGAATCACCGATTCTTGTACGATTTAACCGTCTGGAATGCCGCCAATCAACTGCAGGATCCTGTGATGATGGCGCCTGATGTGGACGGAAACACGGTTTTACTTCAGTCATCGCTTGTGGGTCCGGACGCTCAGGCCGCATACGCCGACGGGGTTTCGATCGGGCAGTTGAGCGTTCAGGCCGAAGAAGCGGGGACGCTGATCGCTTCGATCGCCGGCGCGGGCTTCTTCACCGACGGCTTCGAACAGCCAGAAGGGGCCGATTTGGGGATCGTAATCGCCGACGCTTCCACCGTGAGCGTGAATCCCGCCGCCCAGGGGATGCTGGGCGATGCGAACGCCAACTCGAAAATTGACATCGGCGACGCGTTGATGATCCGTCAATTCCTCGCCGGACTGCGAGCCAGCGTAACGGATCCGGTTTCAGCCGATATTTCGAAAAATGGAAAGATAGACATCGGCGATGCGTTGTTTATCCAGCAAATTCTCGCCGGGCTGCGTCCCGATCCAAATATAGAAGAAACTGTCAGCGGAATCGTCTCGGCGAAAACGATCAGCATTCGCAATTTGATTGTTTCGCCTTTCCAGATTCCTGAAAACACTATCACATTTGTCGTGGGAGACGGTCCCTTTGATGTGGGCCAGACTGTCACGGCTTCGTTGATCGCCAATGTCGGCGCCATGCCGGTTGGCGCTTACGATTTTGCCGTCGCGTACGATCCGGCCGTTCTGTCTTTCCAAAGCATTTCCGGCGGTTCGGCGTCAGAGTTAGGATCTCCAATTTCGAATACATCGACTGCCGGTCAAATATTAATGAACGGCTTGAATGCATCGAGCCTGACTTCGCCGGTGGGTGAAGTGGAATTTGCCGTCATTACATTCCAGGTTGTGGACGCGCCGGTCGCATCGACCAATTTGAGCGTGTCCGTAACTTCGCTGCTTGATACAAATTTCTCTGATATTTCCGTAACTCCGCAGGCCGCTTCCGTTGCGTTAGCGGGAGCCGTCGAGCCCACCCCGGTTGAAACGCCGACTGAGACGCCGGTAGAAGAACCGACGCCGACCGAAACGCCGGCTGATACGCCGACGCCGACCAACACGCCGGAGCCGCCGACGCCCACGCCAACCGAGAGCGTTGTAGAAGAGCCGACGGAAACGCCGACCGAGACGCCTGTGCCGCCGACGCCGACTCCAACCGAGTCGGAAGTTCCAACTCCGACCGAGACGCCGGTAGAAGAGCCGACACCGACGGAAACGGCGGTAGAGACGCCGACTCCGACGGAAATACCGCCGACGCCGACGCCTACCGAGTCTGAAGTTCCGACGCCTACGGAAACGCCGGTAGAGGAGCCGACTCCGACCGAGACGCCGACTGCGACGCCTGTACCGCCGACGCCGACTCCAACCGAGTCTGAGGTTCCGACGCCTACGGAAACGCCGGTAGAGACGCCGACTCCGACCGAAGTACCGCCGACGCCCACTCCGACTCCAACTGAGTCTGAGGTTCCGACGCCGACGGAGACGCCGGTAGAGACGCCGACGCCTACGGAAACGCCGGTTGAGACGCCGACCCCGACGGAAGCGCCGCCGACGCCTACTCCGACCGAGTCTGAAGTTCCGACGCCGACCGAGACGCCGGTAGAGACGCCGACTCCGACCGAAGTACCGCCGACGCCGACTCCGGAATTGCCGACGCCGACTCCGGAAGAACCGACAGCGACGCCGACCGAAGAGCCGACGCCGACTCCGACGGAAGAGCCTACGCCTACGCCGACTCCTGTGCCGGAAATTCCGATCACGGCGGACAGCGGTCTGATTGTGATGTCTCATGAAGGCGTCTTCATGACCCGCGGCTTGGAAAGCGGATCGGAAATCGACGCGGGAATCATCATGGGGCGTCCGATCGATGTGGAAATCGTCAATGGAACGCTCAACTATGTGACCACGGACGGCAAGGTTTATCCGGAAAATAATCTAGTCAGCGCGGGCGGCCCGCTGCTCCAGGATGTGGTAGACATGGAGCCCTTGTTGAACGCGGACGGCGATATGGCCGGATACCTGCTCTTGGATCGCTGGGGCAACGTACATGCCTACGGTTCAGCGACGCATCTGGGCAACACCGTCTATGAAAGCACTGTCACCTTCGGTTCGAGGCCGTTCACGATCACCGTGCCGCTGGCCGTCGATCTCGAAGTGGTGGTCGATCCGGCCGATCCGATGCGCAACACCGGTTACTACATCTTAGGATCCGATGGAAGCGTCACCTTCCTCTCGGACGCCGCTCCCGTCACGCGGATGGTCGCCGGGGCATCTGAAGATCTTGGCGCGGTCGCGCTCGAGTTGAACAGCGAAGACGGTTCTGTGGCCGGATACAACGTATTGCTGCAGAACGGCGCGATCGTCTCTTCGAGCGGCGCAGCTGTCTACGCAGCAGTCAACGATGCGTATCCGCTGATCGTCGACTTCGTCAAAGCGGGCGACTCGTTCTTCCTGCTTGACGAGCTCGGAAGCCTCTACGGTCCGGAAGGGATTACCGTCGTGAATGATCCGGCCGCCTTCGAGGACTTGTTAGACGTCTTCGGATTCTTCGATATCGAATTGGGTACTTTAACGGCGCCGCCGGCTGAATAAGCCGGCCGGCCCGTTGGGTCTATAAACAGGAACGAAAATCATGAAAAGAAATAAAATCATAACCTTTTGGGGGTTAATGAATATGAGTCGACATCACTTACTACTCTTAGCTCTTGGCATGATCTCGGCCTTAGCGCTGGGACCGACGCCGGCGGATGCGCAAGACGACTTTTGGGCGTTGTATAACCGGTTCCGATACCATGACATCGGTTATTCCGCTCGATCGGCCGCTATGGGCGGCGCCTACAGCGCTCTGCAGGACAACGAGAATTCGCTGTTAGGAAACCCGGCGGCTCTGGGATTCATCGAAACGCCGTTTGTAACGGGCCACTTTGACTACCAGGAAGTCTCCAGCGCACTGTCTTTGGATGTCCTTGGCTCCGAAGGCGATGCGGAAATCTGGACCGGACAAATCGGCGGCGCCTACCCGTTAGAATGGGGCGCAATCGGTCTCCAGTATGGATACCGGACGGACGAGATGGATTCGTCAACCTCATTCACTAGTTATCCCGGACTTGGTGCACAGAGAGGAACGGCCCAAAGCGACGGCGACTTAGATCGCCATTACGTTGGCTTGGGCGTCGGCTACCGGATCATGGAGGAATTATCGCTCGGTTATCGGTTCGGTTATTTGGATTATGACGCGGATTTCGGATATGACGTTAATGTCGTACATCCGGCGCCGTTCTCGTTTGGCGTAGGATATAGCCAGGATTTCTCCGGGCATCGACACCAATTCGGCCTGCAGTATCTCGCCACGGCCGGCCTCGTGCTCGGCATGGACGGATATTTCGGATTCAGCGACATAGATTCGAGCGAACTTGGCGACGCCGATGGGGATTCGTACGCCATTCGCGGCGGCTTCGCGTGGAATATTATGGAAGATATTCCGCTGTTGCTCGCTTTGGATGTGAACTATGAATTCCGTGAATTGACCGGCGGACCCAACGATTCAGAAGACGAACTGATCGGCGCTCACCTCGGCGCGGAATACGAAGTGTATGAAGATCTCTTCCTGCGCGCCGGCTACCAGTTCGAAGACATCAATTTCGATGAATTTGCGGCGCCCATTCATGAAACTATTCAAATGGGCGGGTATACAGCGGGTTTCGGTTATAAGTACGATCAATTCAACTTCGACTATGCGTTCCGCTATCTCGATACGGGCGGCGGCGACATGGCGCATTATTTCACGATCGGCTACGAATTTTAAGAATTAACTCCATCGAAGTAATAAAGAAAGGGGATCGGAAACGATCCCCTTTCGTGTTGCTTTTTTTGAACATCCAACGTTTGAACATCCAACGGTTTTATTATTCCTTCCATTATCCTTTGTATGGATGTTTCCAGGGATCCCGGTAGGGGCGCTTCAGCAGGGAGGCCGCTTGGGGATTGTCAATGATGGATTCGGAGGCCTGATCCCAGCGAACCACGGAATCGGATTCATAAGAGATCATGCCGAGCTGCACGGCGGCGGTGGATTGGAAAGCGTCAGCGATCAGGCAGCTCGGCTGCCGGCGGCCGCGCACTGCGTTCAAGAAATCGGCCATGTGATTCAATCCGGCGTCTGTATTGACGCTATGTTCTTCTCTATCCTTATTTCTCCCTTTAGGGATGACGATCCATCGATTGTCGGAAGCGAAAACCGTCGCTTGATCTCCATAGAAAAAGATCCCGTTGTTGACTTCGGGCGCATATTCTTCCGCTCCCCAGAGGCGATGACGCCAGACCACCGGGCAGCGGTCGAATTCGAAATGGACGGTCAACGAATCAGGCGTTGTGATTTTCCCGCCGAGATGATACAGCCCGCCGGACGCAGCGATCTTTTTGGGTGTGGAAAGATCCAGAATCATGCGCGTTGCATCGATGAGATGAATGCCCCAATCGATCAGATGGCCGTGGCCGCTGGTTTTTTCGAGCCTCCAGTTAAAATGACCGACCTGGGGGCTGTAAGGGATTTTGGGGCCGGGGCCGCACCATCGATCCCAATCCAGCGAAACGGGTGGATCCTGGGGCGTAGGATCTTTCAGGCCGCCGGCGGCGTTGTAATGGATCTGCGCGTCAACCTGGACGATCTCACCGGCTTTGCCCGATGCAATGAATTCTTTAACTTGCTGAAACGCCTGGCTTTGGCGGCGTTGGAAGCCGATCTGGACGACGCTGTCCTGATGCTTTTGCGCGGCGTCCGCCATGGCTCGCCCTTCCCGGACGTCATACGAAAGAGGCTTTTCGCAATAAATATCCAACCCCTTTTCCAAGGCGTCGATGAAATGGATGGCGTGCCAATGGGGAGGCGAAGCGATGATGACGGCGTCGAGGTCTTTCAGGTTGAGAAGATCCTGATGCAATTTAAAAGTATGCGGCCGCTTGCCTTGTAATTTTTCCAATTCGTCGGCGTTGGATTTCAAATGATCGCTGTCGACGTCGCAAATGGCCGCAATTTCCACGCCGCCCGCTTTCAACGCGGCTTTGGCGTCGACCATGCCGTACCATCCAACGCCGATGACGCCGAGTTTCAATGTTTTTTCCTGTGGGGAGGCTGAACGGGCCAGGACGAGAGCCCCCGCCGCCGCTCCCAAGAAAGTACGCCGGCTGCTTTTCATCATCATATTTTCCTTCCTCAAATATTTTTATGAAAAAATAGGATTTGATGTTGAGCATCACCATACCATAAACGCCAGTCGGCGCAAAGAATGCTTATCTGGAAATGCGACGGGGAAATGCGCATGTTTGCCGTCAGGATAATGAAAGAGAAAAAAACGCCCTCCAGATTGTGAAATAAGGAGGGCGTTCGCGATTGTATGTTCTTATATCGTTACTTTTTCAGCAGGCTGCGCAGGACGTAGGATAGAATGCCGCCATGCTTGAAATATTCGATTTCATCGATAGTATCGAGCCGGCAGGTGAGGTTGGTTTCTTTCACGGTTCCATTAGGCCGCGTGATCTGGATGGGGACGTCCATGCGCGGTTTGATTTTCTGTTCCAGACCGATGACGTCGATGATTTCCGCGCCGTTCAATCGCAACGTTTTTCGCGTTTCGCCTTCTTTGAACTGCAGGGGAAGAACGCCCATGCCGATCAGATTAGATCGATGGATGCGTTCGAAACTTTCCGCAATAACCGCCCGCACGCCCAAAAGGCGCGTCCCTTTGGCGGCCCAGTCGCGCGATGAACCGGTTCCGTATTCTTTGCCGGCGACGACCACCAGCGGCGTTCCCTCCTCGATGTATCGCATGGCCGCGTCATAGATCGTCATCATCAGGTCGTCGGGCATATAGCGAGTGACGCCGCCGGTTGTCCCGGGCGCCATTTCGTTGCGCAGGCGGATGTTGGCGAACGTGCCGCGCATCATGATCTCATGGTTGCCGCGGCGGGAACCAAATGAATTGAAATCCTGCGGTTTGATTCCCCTCTGCTGCAGATAGAGGCCGGCGGGGCCGTCGGTTTTGATCGAACCGGCGGGAGAAATGTGGTCGGTCGTGACCGTATCGCCCAAAATCGCAAGAATGCGCGCGTCGCGGATGTCTTGAACCGGCGCCGGTTCGAGAGACATGCCTTCGAAATAGGGCGGTTTTTTCACATAGGTGCTTTCCGAATCCCATTGAAACGTCATCCCTCCGGAAACCTCGATGCTTTTCCACTCGTCGCCGCCTTCGGCGGCTTTGTTATATTCGGAGATAAACATTTCTTTTTGCAGCGCATCGCGAACCGTTTGAACGATTTCTTCGTTTTCGGGCCAGATGTCTTTGAGATAGACCGGATTGCCGTCCTGATCCGTCCCAAGAGGATCGGCGGAGAGATCGGCGCGCACTGTACCGGCCAGCGCATAAGCGACCACCAGGGGCGGGGAGGCCAGGTAATTCGCTTTGGTCAGCGGATTGACGCGCCCCTCAAAATTGCGGTTGCCGGACAAAACGGCGCTGACGGTCAAGTCGTTTTCTTCAACGGCTTTGGCGACTGCATCAGGCAGGGGGCCGGAGTTGCCGATGCACGTCATGCAGCCGTATCCGACCAGATTGAATCCCAGTTGATCGAGATCGTCCTGCAGGCCGGATTTCTTCAAATAATCGGTGACGACTTTCGAGCCGGGAGCCAGCGATGTCTTGACCCAGGGCTTGGTTTTCAAGCCTTTTTGGACGGCGTTGCGAGCCAGCAGTCCGGCGGCGATCATCACCGAGGGATTGGAGGTGTTGGTGCAGCTGGTGATGGAAGCGATCACTACAGCCCCGTCTTCCATATCGAAGCCGTCGGCGGAGACTTTTTTGATCTGATCTGGATCGCCGCCTGCGTCTTTCAAGGCTTTTTGGAAATTTTCCGGCATGCCGGACAGGAAGACGCGGTCTTGCGGTCGTTTGGGGCCGGCGAGAGAGGGTTCTACCGTGGATAGATCGAGTTCCAGCGCATCGGTAAAAAGCGGATCGGGGCCGCTGGCTTCGCGCCACATGCCCTGCGCTTTGGCGTAGGCTTCCACCAGGGCGATTTGATGAGCGTCCCGGCCGGTGAAATTAAGATAGTTGATGGTTTCTTGATCGATGGGGAATATGCCGCAGGTTGCGCCGTATTCTGGCCCCATGTTGGAGATGGTGGCCCGATCGGCGAGCGTCAGGTAATCCAAACCGGGGCCGAAATATTCGACGAATTTACCCACCACGCCTTTTTGGCGGAGCATCTGAACGACGGTCAGCACCAGGTCGGTCGCGGTGGCTCCTTCCATCAATTTTCCTTTCAATTTGAAGCCGATGACTTCGGGAATCAGCATGGAAATCGGCTGGCCGAGCATGGCGGCTTCCGCTTCGATGCCGCCGACGCCCCATCCGAGCACGGCCAGGCCGTTGATCATGGTGGTATGGCTGTCGGTGCCGACAAGGGTGTCGGGATAGGCGATCCGCCTGCCGTTCGATTCCGCCGACCAGACCACGCGCGCCAGGTATTCGAGATTGATTTGATGGCAGATGCCGGTTCCCGGCGGAATGACGCGGAAATTGTCAAACGCTGTCTGCCCCCAGCGCAGGAACGAATAGCGCTCTTGGTTGCGTTTAAATTCCATCTCGACATTGAACTGGAAGGCGCCGGACGTTCCGAAGCGATCGACCATTACGGAGTGATCAATGATCAAGTCGACCGGCGTCAGGGGATTGATGATTTTGGGATCGCCGCCCAAATCGCAGACGGCGTCTCGCATGACCGCCAGATCGACGACGGCGGGCACGCCGGTGAAATCCTGCATGAGAACCCGGGCGGGACGGTAGGCGATTTCATGCGATGATGTGCGGTGTTTCAGCCACTTGGCAATCGCCTTGACGTCTTCGATCTTGACCGTGCGTTCGTCTTCATGCCGGAGAAGATTTTCCAACAGGATCTTGAGAGAGAAGGGGAGTTTATGAATCCCTTTGAGACCGGCTTCTTCGGCGGCCGGAAGACTGAAATAGTCGTAAGCGGCGCCATCGACTTCGAGCGTCCGGAGTGTATTGAGGCTATCCAGGCTTTTTGCTGACATGATATCTATCTCTCTGTTAGGAGTTGGGATTGATCTGTTCTTACTATAGAACACTGTATCCCCTTTGAACATGGAAGACGGGCGTATCTGACTTGGATGCTCAACTGACTTGGATGCTCATCTGACTTGGGTGCTCATCTGACTTGGGTGAGCATCTGACTTGGATGATGGGGAGGCGTCTTCAATCGACTATGGGTTGGAAGGGTAATACAGAAAGAGCAAACATGCAATGGGGGATGAGGTTTTGAACCTCATCCCCCTGAAGGAAAACTCTTCCGGCGAAATGGTCGCGATGTCTTAATAGAGCATCCAGGAGCGCACGGAAGTGGGCTGGCCGCCGAGAGTCGGCTCAGCGGCGCGCCAGTTGGCAGGATCGCTTCCGGGACGATGAGCATCGTCCCGCTGGAGCGCCTGACCGGCGCCGGCCGCTTCCGCGGGCCATGGATCGGCGTTGAAATAGATGACTTCGTCCACAATGCCCCAGTTGATATTCTGCGTCAAAGCATCGATGCTCTTGGGCTTCTCTAAAGCGATTCGCTCGCCCTGATTGGATAATTTGCCCGAGTAGGGGCCGAGTATGTGGAGATCGATGTCGGACGCCCCGTATTGCTTTTTGAATAAGGAAGACAGCGAGGCGTCGGATGGATCGAAGCCCACGATCAACAAGCGCTTTCCGGCGTCCAATGTAAGATTGGCCGGGAACTCGAATTGAACGCCTCCGTCGATGCGATAGACGCCGTTCTCGTTGAAGAATGAGCGCGTCTTATCCGAGGCGTTGTAAATTTCAATGTATTCGTACATTGTTTCATCGGCCGCGTTGGCGGGATTGGGCTGGTACATCAGCTCGTCGATGACGATGGATGCCGGCGCCGGAATATTGGCTTGTTCTCTCGTATCGGGCGAAGTGGCGGCGAAATAGGGATAACCGTCGCTGAATCGGCCCAGCGCTCGATCGCCGTCCTGCGCTTTGAAAGATATCGCATCCACTACGCGGTCGACGCCGTCCAGACCGGGCAGATAGGATAAGTAGAGAGATTCTCCATCTTTGCTCAATCCAAAGCCGCTGCCCGGCGGATTGTCGAAATCGTTTTGTTGATCGAAACTGATCCACGTGTTCGCCGCCATTTCGAAGGATGGAATGGGCCATTGGGCCAGATTGTCTTCATCGTCGCTCAAGTACCAGTCGCCCAGATGTATCGTCGCATTGGCCGTGTTGTATAGTTCGATCCAATCCGATTCGCCCGAGGGAGGATTGGCGACGATCTCGTTGATGACCAGGCTGGCCGGCGGTTCCGGATCCTCTGCGCCGGGCGAGCCGCCGAGAGCGTAACTGGCGCGCCAATGACCGCCGTATTCCAGCGATCCCTCCATCTGGTTTGTCATCGCCGATGGTTTGGGAACAAGCGAATGCCCCGCGCCGTCCGCCTGAACCGGCCAGCCGCGGCCGTCGTTATATTCGAATGAAATGATTTCCAAGCCGGTTCGCAAATCGGAAAGAGTGATTCGCTCGCCGCCGTTGGAAAATTTTCCGGAATAAGGTCCTGCGAGGGCAATCGATTCATCCAGGCCATAATGATCGCGGAACGCCTCCTGCTCCATCGAGCCGGGAGAAGGTGCGACGAGAAGGTAGTCGCCGGCCGGGATGCTCGTTCCGTTGGGGAAGACGAATTCGACGCCATTGGTGAATCCCAGGCCGTTCAGATATAAAACGGATGTCGGATGCGTGTTATGAAGTTCGATGAATTCGAATTCCTCGCCGCCGCTTGGATTGTACATCAATTCGGTGATGCGCAGATTTGTCAGCACATTCGACGCATCCGACTCCGCCGAGTCGATGATAAAATCGGCTTCGGTCAATGCGCTCCACTGGCCGTTTAGATGAGTTCTCGCTTTGATCGTCACATTGTCCGTGATTCCAATGGGGCTGTTGTAACTCAAGGCGGATTCGGCGTTGACCTCCCCGCCGGCAAGCCGGGGATCCGAACCGTCCAGCGTGTAGTAAATAGGTGTGTCGTCTTCATCCGGGGGGGGAGTATAGGCGTTCAGCGTCAAGCCCATAACGATGTCGCTGCTGGTAGCATTGATTTGATGGACTTCGACGGCGATGACGTTTTTACCGGCTTTAATCGAGTCGGCGGCAAGAGTGAAGGGGCCTTCATAATTCGCATTGGTGACTGTGCGGTTTGCGAAGGTTTCGTAATCGACGGCGCCGTCCGGCATCCCGATGCGGAAAACTTCCTTATCGTTGATATAAACGATCATGCCGTCGTCGACAAAGACGTTTAATTCGATTTGAGCTTCGGATAGATCAAAATTGGCGGGAATGTCAAATTCCGATCGGAAATAGTAGGTTGTTCGTCCTATGGTCAGCGGAGTATTCTTCGGGGCGGAAAGGTTCGAGCCTTCCACATACAACAAGGCTTTTCCCGAAGGCCAGTTGGAATCGTCAAAATCGCTGTCTTTCCAAGAAGAACCCGGATCGATTCCCGATTGATCGTATTTCCAGACGTGATCGATTTTGATTAACGGCGTTTCAATCTTATCTTGCTGCAAATCGTCTTGCAGCGTCATGCCGAGTTGAAAGTTGGATTGTACGAGTCCGCCGCACTGGCTGAATTCCGGCGCCGGGATATCCGGATACAGGCCGAAATCGTGCAGTTGATTCACGACGATATCCGTGCGGACGGGGAGATAGGTCGTCAGGATCCGGTTGATTTCGGGAAGCCAGTTGTCGTCGCGGGTTTTGGGGCTTCCTCCTTTGACGTCGCCCCAGCGCGCCGACTCGCCCACAATGGCGCGATCGAGCGTTTCGGCGAGTTCGGAGTAGATGGCCATGGTGGATTGGGGCGTCAGCCCTCCGTCGTTAAAGAAATGCTTTTGGATGCGATCGGCGACGCGAATCATGAATTCGGGGCTGGAGCGCAGTTTCAGAAAGAGGAAGGACGGATCTTCATACCCTTGCGTGTGAAAGGTCACAACATTCCGGTCGGGCTCCTCCAGCGTCCATTCCGAATCCCAGCAGAAAAAGCGAAAGCCTTCGCCGGGAACTCGGCGATGATTGGAGTAAAAATTCCATGGATTCCCTCCGCCGCCGATGACTGTGGGCGCGTCGCGATTGCCGGCCAGGTATATGACCATCATATAATCGATCAGGTAATCGATATCCACGTATTCTTGGATGGCTTCGTATTTTTGGATGTCTTGAAAGCCGCCCGCGCGGGCGAGGGCCATCAGTTGATTCCAGGCGTTTTTGTCGCCCGCTTTGATTTGGGTTGTATTGATGTTGCGCGTCCCGCTGGTGATGACGTCGTATTCTTCTTTCTCGCCGCCGAAATATTCTGCGGCGAATCCGTCGTCCGGGCGTTCGCAAAGGATGTAGACTCCCCAATACATGCCGTTGAGATAAAGATGGACATACCGGCCGTGCGAACCGACTTTTCCCACCGCTAATTCGAGGCGTCGGGAAAATTCGTCGCGTATATAATCGGCCCGGGCGATATTGCTGCCGAATCCCCCTTCGTGGCTATGCCA
>JAFGTC010000305.1 GCA_016934335.1 Candidatus Omnitrophota bacterium
CCCTGATCGCTTGCTGGCGATGAAGCCGGATATGGACGAACAGGACGACGTGCCCGGCGTCAAAGGCGTCGAGCCGGCCTTCGGCACGCCTGCGAAGTGGATCGAACCGGATGAGCGCTCTCGAGCCGAAATGGCGGGATACAGCGTCGTCGAGCCGGCGGCCGTGCTGGCGACGCATCTGACGGAAGTGATTCGTTCGCACGCGCACGATCTTTTAGGGCGGCAGGAGGTTCAGCAGCTGCTGGATAAATTGCGCGAACGCAATGCGGTGCTGGTCAATGAAATTGTCGATACAGCCAAAATTCGCATCGGCGTCATTCAAAAAGTGCTTCAGAATCTGCTGCGCGAACGAATTCCCATCCGCAACTTGGAATTGATATTCGAGGCCATCGCCGATCATGCTTCGCCGCAGATCGACATCGATTCTCTGACCGAGCGATGCCGCGAGTATCTCGCGCGAATCATCACCAATCTGTATGTCACGCCCAGCGGTCAGCTGCCTGTGATCAATCTCGATCCCAACATCGAAGCGCGAATTCAGGACGGCCTCAATCGCGGCGGCGCGGCGGGCATCTTGGCGACCGATCCCCTGTACGCCGAGCGCATCATCGAGTCCGTTCGGGGAGAATGCCAGAAAGCCATGAACGCCGGCTGTCATCCCTTGATCCTGACGCAGCCCAGCATTCGGCTTTATCTGCGTCGATTGTGCGAACGTTCGATCCCGCATATTGTCGTAATGTCTTATACTGAAGTAGCGCCGGAGGTCGGCGTGAATCGAATTGGAATAGTGAGGGTGCAAAGTGAGAGTTAAAAAGTTTCAAGCCAAAGACATGGCGGAAGCCATTCGCAAAGTCAAAGCGGACCTAGGCCCCAATGCCATCATTTTGCATTCGCGGGATCTGAGCCGAGGCCTCTGGGGATGGTTCAGCCGCGCCGGCGTGGAGGTCACAGCCGGCGTGGATGTGAAACCGCCGTCCTCGCCGAATCCTCGATCCGATGAATCCTCGAATAAGCGTTTGAAATCGAACGGCCGCTCTACAAAGCGCGGCGCTCGCCTGGACGTGAAAGTTTCGGACGTTCCTTTCTCGGTTGTGGAGGATGTCGCTCCCCTGTTGGATAAGAATTCGGAAGAGAATCCTTTGTTAGGGAAGCCCGTGCTTGGCGAGGATCATCCGCTCTTGGCGCTCTCGCGCAAAATCGTGGAGGAAAACAGCGGCAGTAACGGAAAGCAAAACATCCAAGCGCCTCCACCGCCCGCCTCCGAGCCCCCTTCCCATGAACAGAATAAAAAATTGGAAATGCGCCTCGCCAATTTAGAAAATCGATTGATTAAATTGACCGGCTTGATCGAAACGCTGACGCCTTCGATGTCTATTGACGGGCAATCGTCTATTCCGAAGCCGGCGCAGGAGTTGTACCGTCACCTGATCGACCAGGATGTGGAGGAGAGTCTGGCGAAATCCATCGCTCTGCAAATTGCAGAGGAATCCGGCGAAAAGGAAGATGGTTGGGCGTCGCTGCAATCGCATATGACCAGTAAAATTTCCGTCGCGGCGCCGATTGCGTTGGATCGGAAGGAAGACAAACCCAAAGTGTTGATGTTGGTGGGGCCGACGGGAGTCGGCAAAACCACGACGCTGGCTAAAATCTCCGCGCAATATCGATACAATCCCAATACAAAAACGCGGCCCAAAATTGCGTTTATCACCGCCGATTTATATCGACTGGCGGCGGTGGAGCAATTGCAGAAATATACGGAGATCCTCGGCGTTGATCTCGAAGTGACTTATTCGCCGGAAGAAGTGCGGCAGGCGCTTAAAAAGCATCAAGACGCTCATTTGATCTTATTCGACACCGCAGGAACTTGTCAGCGCAATCTTCCTCAAATGAGCACGCTGGCCGCCATCGTTGAAGCCTGCAATCCGGATGAAGTCCATCTGGTCATTTCAACGACGACCAAGTACAGCGATATGGTGGATATTGTCGATCATTTCAAGGAGATCAAACCGTCGCGGCTGTTATTTACAAAAATCGATGAATCGACGACCTTCGGTCCGATTTTCAATATCATCTCGAAATATAAAATGCCGATTTCCTATTTGACGACCGGCCAAAATGTTCCCGAAGACATCGAACGCGCGCAGCCGGAGCGTATTGCGAAATTGCTGTTATCCAAACCGATTGTCAATCGAACCATCGAATCGAACGCCGCTGATGAATCGGAAGAAGCGAAGCCTGTTTCGGCGCCGTCTTTGGGCAATCCGCCTTCGAATAATTCCTCTTTGAACAATCCCACTATGAACAATCCGGATTCGAAAGATTCATCTTCGAAAGCCGGTGCAGCGTCTTCCGTCGCAGTCGCGGCCGAGCCGGAGCGGGAAAATAAAAAACAGGAACTATGCAATGAAATCACGAATTCCTGATCAAGCCGAAAAACTTCGGCAACTAGCGGCGCATGAAACCAAACCCTCGGCGGTTTTGGATAAACCGGCGAAGCCGCTTGACGATGCGTCTGTCTCCTCCGCGCCGTCCCAATCTCCCTCAAACAACTCTATGAATTTGCATGGCGAGGGGGATGCCGGGGCGGAGAAAAAAAATCTTAAAAAAGATCTTCCCCCTCCAAACGAGGCGAAAATAGAAAATCTATCGGTGACTTCAGGCGGCGCTTTGAAGACGCTTGACGCGGCGGATCAACCAAAATCGTCTACGGAGAAATCCAGCGATGCGGCGGTCAAGGAAAGCAAGGAGCATCCGGTTGAATCTTTAGCAGCAGAGAATCCGAAGCGGCAGGAAGAGGCGGCTTCCTCCGCTCCTCCATTAAGGTCTCAAGGAAATCAAGGGGATGGAAAGGATACCAAGCAGGAAGCGGAAAAAGCCGTCGACCAGAAAACTCCGGTCGAAATTGAGAGAAGCGAATCGGCGCCGTCTGAGAAACAGAAATCATCCCCAGTTCATCCCGCCGCAAAATCCCAACGATTCCCCATGCAGAAATCGACGCAAGTCATCGCTATAACAGGGGGGAAGGGCGGCGTAGGAAAAAGCAACATTGCCTGCAACTTAGCTATCGCCATGGCGCAGATGAACAAGCAGGTCATGGTGTTGGACGCTGATCTGTCGCTGGCCAACGTAGATGTATTGCTGGGATTGACGCCGCGCTACAACTTGAGTCATGTCATCCGCGGCGTTAAAACAATGAAAGATATCATGATCAATGGCCCGGCCGGCGTGCGCATTATTCCCGGCGGTTCGGGCGTCGAAGAACTCACGCAGCTCAACCCGACGGAAATGGCCCGCTTGTTCAGCGCATTCGACGGAATTCAACCTGCGCCGGATATCTTTATGATTGATACCGCGGCGGGCATCCATCCGAACGTTATGCAATTCCTCTCGGCGGCCGATCAAGTGATCGTGGTGACCACGCCGGAGCCGACGGCGTATACGGATGCGTATGCGCTGATCAAGACGCTGATCAAGCATCAAAACGGGCAGGAGATCGGGCTTCTGGTCAACATGGCGCAAAACGCGCGCGAGGCGGCCGAAGTGCTTCGTTTAATGCTGCAGATGTGCCGGCAGTTTCTCAATCTTTCCTTCAACAACATCGGCTTCGTTCCGCGCGATCCGGATGTGCTCAAAGCAGTGCGCTACCAAAAGCCGTTTCTGCTGCGGGCGCCGAATTCCCCCGCTTCAAAAACCATTCGCAATATCGCCGCGACTATTTTACAGATTGAATTCAAAGACAAACAAACCAAGGGGCTTCGGCGCTTTTTTCACCGTCTCTTTAAGACCGATCCCGCTCGTGAGGCCGCTTCATAACCTCTTTCTGGCAGATCAATTGGAATTGTTGCGCGTACATGCCAGACGACTTATAAGAAATGGTCATTCAAATTTAAATAGAGATGTACTGTCCTACCAACTGACCGAAAATAAGGGAGCGAATCAACCATGAAACGTATGAGAACAATATTTCTGACTCTTCTTGTTCTGAATCTCATTCCAGCTGCGCAAATAGGGTATGTTCAAGATGTCTATCAAACATTGGCGAAGCCTATGCCGGCCAATGAAGCCGCGGGCGATCGACCGTATGAGATGGTAAGAGCGAATCGAACTCCTCCTCGCAAGCCCTTGGTCAATTTCGATTCTCTGTCGGGATGGTCATTGCAAGGTACAAATGGCGCTGTCGGAGATCTTTTTGAATCCCAACTTCAGCGCGTTTGGGATTCGCCAGTGGCGAGGCTGGTTTACCGGGGATCGTCGAACGAGAGTGAAATTACGATTCAACCGCCGGAGCCGATTCCTCTTCCCGATAACGTGAATGCTCTCACCGTGTGGATGTACGGTAACAATTGGAGTTGGGTCCCCGATCCGACAACGCCCCGCGTGGATGTCTTCATTCTTTTCCAGAATCAGAACGGGGAAAAAACGCCGCTGAATATTACGAATGTGAGATGGAAAGAGTGGTGGCTAGTGCATAAACTTCTTCCTTCCTCCCTGATGGATCAGGAATCTATATCGTTTGCCGGGATTCAGATTCGCGGCTGCGCCAATACAGAAGATCGAGAACTCTTTTTTGAAGATCTCGTGTTTTATCAGGAATCTCTCGATCCTATTCAATTTCAACCGCGGCCGAAACGAAATATCGAACCGTTTCCCGGCCAGTCTCATGGCGCCAACACGGGGCCGGGAACGCTGCCTTTCCCTGTGCGCGAGGAAACCATCTTACCCGACAATTACGAAGAAGATTTCCAGACAGAATTGCATGGCGAAGATCATCGATATACTTTTCGTTATACAGGCAAGGATGCCGTTCTTGAGTATGTTCTCGATTCGGAGAAAGACTTTTTCCGCGGGATTGACGTAAGGTTGAATGGAAGCCAGACCGCAACGGTGTGGAATGACGGCGGGATCAAATTCCAGGGAGAATTGCGCGACCTTCATCTGTTTCAAATTTCCCAATTGGATCCAGACGTACTTCACAGCATCTGGAAAGGATCTGTCGATGATCGTGAAATCCAAATCGAAATGAATGTTCGCCTGTGGCAAAAGTCGCTGGTGATGGATGTTTTCTGCCTGGGCGGGGAAGCCGTGGAATTGGCCTATGGATATATTGCCAATGTCAAGAATCCTACGCTGCTGGCTCAGCCCTACTTGAATTATGGCGGGCATCATCTTCAAGTTCTGATGTCTGCAGGAGAAATCCCATTTTTCGCATCGGTTTGGATGGATTGGTATCGGTCGAATGCATCCCGGCCTTACGCCCTCGATCAAATCAAAGAGGATCGCGTTTTCCTTAACGGAGGAGTTCAGTATCTTCCTAAGACCGATGGAAAGCGGAACGATCTTTTTGAACGTTTTTTCATTACCGTTTCGCCTGCTTTTGAGGAAACGCTTCCCACCATCGCCAATCCTCCGGCGAAACGAGGGAAGGAAGCGGCGACCCGATTGTGGCAGGAAAGTTGGGGGCCGAGCGATTACGCCAAAGAACATGAACGCAGCAGGCAGCTGCGCGCCTATGGCATCAAGATGCTGACTCAATGCAACCATGAAATTACCTGGAGGGATTCAGGTGAAAGTTTTACATTCCGCTCCTATTCCGCGCCCGGCAAAGGCGGAGACGAAGCCTTGAAACAATATGTCGCCGATCAGCGATCGCTGGGCTGGCGATCCGGACTTTATACCAATTACTGTGATTTTGCCCCGGTGAACGAGCATTGGAATATCGATATGGTGATGCGCAATTCCAATGGCGATTTAGTCACGGCCTGGCCGCGATGCTATTCTCCGAAAGCGTTATATGCAGTGGAAAAAGATCGAGAACTCGCTCCGATTATTCAAAAAAAATTCAATACCAACGCCGCATACACCGATGTTCATACGTCGGTGTCGCCCTGGGATCGCTGCGATTTTGATGCGCGAGCGCCCGGAGCGGGAACGTTCGCTTCCACGTTTTATGCATACGGCGAACTATTGTTGCACGATCAGGACGTCTATGACGGCCACTGCTGGTCGGAAGGCAACCATCAGTGGCTTTCCGCCGGATTATGCGTGGGAAATTACGGGCTGACCTACAGCGCTCTGCGTCTTTGGAAAGAACCGTATTTACCCCATTTTGATTTACTGAAAATGCATCCTCTCAGCGTAGACATCGGCGTTCCCTGGACATCGCGCTTCTTTGAGGGAAAAGAAAATTGGAATTCCAAAGAACAAATCGAACATAGCATCGATCAATTTATAGCGGCGACGATCGCCTATGGACATATCGGCTGGCTGGTGGAAGAAACGTATGGAATTCGCCAGACTTGCCGTTCATATTATATGCTGCAACAGCTTCAAAGCCGTTACGCGATGGAAAAGCCTGTGCGCATCCAATATGGCTCTCCGGATGGACTGGTCGATTCGTCCCAGGCGTTGTTGACGGGAGTCTGGAAGCAGAATCGGCTGTATATTCAATACGAAAACGGCGTTGAAATTTGGATCAACGGCAATCCAAGCGAGGTCTGGGAAGTCAAACATAATGATGAACTGTTTCGCATCCCGTCATACGGATGGGCGGCCGTTCAAGGAAATGACTTTGTGACCGGATCGGTATTGGAAGGCAATAAGCGCTTCGATTTTGTCAGATCTCTCGAATATGTATTTCTGGATGGCCGTGGAGCATATCGCGAATGCGACGGCGTCGGATCGGAGGGATCCGTGGCGGTCTGCCGGGCGGAGGATCGGAAGGGACTTGCCATTTTCTCCGTCGAGGGAGTGAAGCGCTTATCCATCGGCGCTGTCGACCGTACATTCGAGCCGGATGACGTCCGTTCGGAAATCTCACGAATTCATCAAGCGAAAGCGATTTCAGTAGAAGCGTTCAACATGGACGGTGAATTGATTTATGACGAAGGGCGCATTCTAACAAACAAAGATGATAATGGAAATTGGAATATTCCAATGTATGAAAATGCCATCCGTTATGAAGTACGCATAAAAGAATGATTCAGGAGGAATCTATCCTCCTCCTTTTCATGCTGTCTTCGAAGCCAAAGGCATGCGATTTTTGCTTTTTTGGATTGGATGGTTTTCTCGAGGTCTCTTTTAGTAACTGATCCGGCCGCCTCTCTGCCGGTTTGAATCGATATCGCTAAAAACATTGGAAACGAAAAGATCCCCTCGAGATGTCAGTCCGTTCGAGGAGTCGTACTGCAAACCGTTCGGGTTGCCGCCCGGCTTGAAGAAAAAGCCCCAATCCCCTGTCAAGTGGTCAGGGCCGATCAATGAAAATGTATAACTTTCCGCCTGCGTCGCCTGCCCCGAATATCGCGTATTGTATGTGATGGCGCAATTGGAGCAAAACGCATCCAACATTTGAGTGGACGACATGTACGATACCGGCGTCGTGAAAATACGCAATTGGCTAAAACTCATAAACATGGGCGCGAAGCTAAATTCAGGAATCCCTTTAATATGGGTCGGCGCGCCGTTGGATGTTGAACCGCATCCCAGGCCTCCAAGATAGACGGCTGAACCGGGATCGTCGCAGTCGATGGGCCTCTGCTGATTATTATCCAGCATGTACATCAAGACGACATTTTCCAATGTACGTATATCCGATTTTCCCCGCGCAACGCGGGCGCGAACTTGGGCGTTCAAAAAATTGGGAACTGCTATCGCCGCCAATATTCCTATGATGGCCACAACAATAAGTAGTTCGATTAGAGTGAATGCGCTGCGTTTTTTCCCCGTCTTCATGATCATAATTCCTGAATTTCTTTTTTTATTGCTTGATGATAGCACAGAAATGGCGCACGGATCTGTTTTGCATAGGATCATTGAAAAAAAAGAGCATTACGTTTTTTTCCGGCTGCGCCGGTTTTAGGCGCTTGCCAAGGTTTAAGGAATGCGGGGGAGGTCTGCCGCCGGCTGTATGGTTGTTTTCGAAGGCCGTTTGCGCGGGCCGTTCAACAATCTTCCCAACCAGGTATACCGCACCAGGTATTGATATGTGAAAAGCAGGAAGGCGCTGATAAGGGTGCAAATCAAAATAAATTTCAGGAAGGCGGGAATGGGCCAATCGCGCATAATCATCTGCGCCCATATCACAAGCGGCAAATGGGCGATGTAGAGCCAGTAGGACGAATCGGACAAGTATCGCATGGTTTTGTTTTCTTGAAGGAACAATTTTCGAAACAGCCCCATACACCCGAATGTCATCAACCAGGCGAAAGAAGCCTCCAGAACGTTTGCCGCCAATTTATGAATGGCCGGATTGATCCAGTATCTTCCTGACAACCCTCCTTCGGTGAAGGCGACGCCCAAAGGGAAGATAATTAACATCGCCAACGGCAAGGTAAACCAAAATCTTTTTCCAACCTGACCTGCGCTGTCATGTGCATCGAAATACAATGCCCCAAAGCCGAAGAAAATCGCATAAAAGAAAAATACCTGCGGCATGGGAATCAAAACCACCGAGGTGTCCGGACCGAAAAAAGATAGGGACATAAACCATAGCGGTATTAAAGTCACTGGGATCAGCCAAAGATAGCGGGCGGGAGATACAATCAGCCAGCTGGACGATCCTTGCCAATTCAATAAATCAGCGGCGAACGCACAAAAAGCAAATCCAACGATCAGCAAACACAAAAACCAAAGAAACCACAGATGACCCAAAATAGGCCATTGGAAGAGGAAATAATATAACACCCCTGCTCCGATTGAGCTTTCTTCGGCGCCGGCGTCACGCAAAAGTGTGGCGATCTCTTTGCGTCCTGCTTCCACTTTTTCTCGATCAAGTTCAACCTGCAAAATAGAGGCGATGAATTGCGTTGTGTTCCAGTCCGTCGCAAGCGTTTCTATAGGTGTTTGACCGTAAACATTTCTTATATGGATGTTCGCGCCATTTTGGATCAGCCGTTCGGCGCATTCCGTATGGCCCATGAATGCGGCTGTATGAAGGGCGGTGCTGCCGTCTCGATTGAGTCCATTGATGTTGGCTCCGTGTTGAATCAGTAATTCAAGCATTTCCGCGCGTCCAAAAAAGGCGGCGGCAATTAACAGAGTACTCTCATTGGCCGGCTCCCGCATATTAAGATCCGCGCCGTTGGCGATGTACCAATTCAACGCGTCGACATTTCCATCGCTAACTGCGGTCCATATATCCATCTTCGGTCGGCTATTGTCGTTGATGGGTTTTTCGGATTCAATGGATTTTTCTTGAACGGCGGCGGCATTGGGATTTTCATTAGAGCCTTCTGCAATGGATTGTTGAATCTTTTGAATGTCTCCGTTTCTCGAGGAGGTTAAAATATCGTTTTCTGCACTCTGGGCTGAACCGGATTGCGCCGCCTTTTCTATTCCAGATCGAATGGCCGCAGCGCTGATCCAATTCAATGCCGGAATGATTGTGATCATGCTGAGCAGAAACGGCAGAAAAATACGCCGGAAGCGGTGCCATAAAAGCGACTTCAATCCGCGCTTTCGCCATAACATGGCCGTAAAAAATCCGCTGATCAAAAAAAAGAGGGGAATGCGAAAACCGTGCAGGGAAGAAAAAATCAAGCCGAATGCTCTGTGTTGTTGGCTGTCCTTAACGATCCACGGTATTGTTAAAGAGAAAGAGAGCGCTGCATGCAGCACGATTCCCGATAACATGGCAATCGCGCGAAGCGCATCCAGGTCATGGCGGCGGTTGATTCTCGCGTTATCGCTAAAAGTTGGATCCGTTTGCTTCATAAGAGAATCCTACATTATAATGATCTGCTCTTTATTTATCAGGCTTATCCCCGTTTGTTGTGAAGGGAGATATTACAACTCTTTGCTGGTTTTTCCTCCATGTTTTTTTAGAATCTCGGCGACGCTGGAGCGGACTTTCTTGATGCGTTCCAGATCAAGATCCATCTTCAAAATTCCGGCAACCATTTTATAAATGCCTTCCAGTTCCTGGCTCCACTCTCCACCGACTACATCCATGGGCGTCGAACCGGCGTTGTTCGTCGTATTTACTTCCGCGCCGTTCTCGAGAAGCAGTTTCACAATCTCCGGATAGCAGAAGAAGACCGCAGTCATCAAAGCGGTGGAGCCATCGTTGTTCTTGATCTCTAATTCGGCGCCATTGTTGATCAATAATCTTGCTGCTTCAGTTTGACCAAGCGCCGATGCGGCGATCAGAGGGGTTCCGCCTCCAGCCGGTTCTTTTTGGTTGAGATCGGTTCCTGCGGCTATGTGTTTTTGTAATTCGGCGGTGTTTCCCGCGGCCGCAGCAGTCCAAATGTCAATGGTCGGCGCTTGAGATCCGCATCCCAACGCTAATAAAGCTGCGAATCCCAGACAAAACGCTTTGGTATAAATCCTCATTTTGCATTCTCCCTTTTATATAGAGTGAATTCGTCATGATAAACGGTACAGAAATTAATATAAGTGTACTTAACTCCAATGCACAATATATTATGTTTTATGTAATATTAGGTGTTTGCATAAGTTGGTGATGACTTTTGTGCTGGGTTATCAGAGATATAAATTTCGTAAAAGTGGAGAAATCTATTTCTGTTTGGATTGATCAAGACTCCAATTTCATCTACGTTAGGGAAAACGACATGGAAAAGAGTTGTAGAATTTTTTTGGATTTCAATAAGGATAAGTTCATGATGAAGCGCATTACGGTATTCATGTTCGCACTATTGACTTGTTGTTTTATCGGACACGCTCAACCTTACGAAGCCAACTGGGAATCGCTCGATCAACGTTCTGTCGCCGATTGGTTTGAAGACGCCAAATTCGGGATCTTCATTCATTGGGGGCCCTATTCCGTTCCGGCATGGACTCCCAAAGGAACCTATTCGGAATGGTATCAATATTGGATGCAATCGGAGACGTTGTTCGGGAACGGTAATTTCAAGGGGACGGAAGTGGCCGATTTTCACCGGAAAACCTATGGACATCATTTTCCTTATTACAAGTTCGGAGAGATGTTTACGGCGGATCAGTTTGAGCCGGAGCGGTGGGCGGAATTATTCAAAAAATCCGGCGCCAAGTATATCGTTCTAACGTCCAAGCATCACGACGGATTCTGTCTTTGGCCCAGCAAAGAGGCCAATGATCGCGGCTTTCCCTGGAACAGCGCGGATGTCGGCGCTCATCGAGATCTACTGGGCGATTTAACTCAAGCCGTCAAAGCGGTTGATATCAAGATGGGCTTTTATTATTCGCTCTACGAATGGTATCACCCTTGGTGGCAAAACGATAAAGAGCGCTTTGTACAAGAGCATTTTCTACCTCAAGTCAAAGATTTGGTCGAGCGATACCAGCCCGATATTCTTTGGGGCGACGGCGAGTGGGATATGACGCCGGAGCAATGGAGATCGCAAGAGATGCTGGCGTGGTTGTTTAATGAATCTTCCGTCAAGGACGCGGTCGTGATTAATGATCGCTGGGGCAAAGGCGTCCGGCACCATCACGGCGGCTATTACACGACCGAATACGACGCCGCTGCGGAATACGACAAGCCTTGGGAAGAATGCCGGGGCATGGGATTTTCATTCGGCTATAACCAAAATGAAGACATCGAGGACTATAACTCAGCGCAAGTGCTTCTTTATATGCTGATCGACATCGTCGCTCATGGCGGGAATTTGCTGCTGGACATCGGGCCTGACGGACGAGGCAACATCCCGGTTATAATGCAGGAGCGTCTGCTGCAGATGGGACATTGGCTCGAAGCGAATGGCGAAGCCATTTATCAAACCCGGCCCTGGTTCACCAAAGTGCAGTGGACTGAAGGAGACCGCAATTATAAGCCTCCCAAGCAGTCCTATCTCGGCGGCGACTACATTCTTGCGATGACAGTGAATCCCAAACCCGGTTATGCGGCGAAGGAAGTCTTTTTTACATCCAAAGGCGACGCGCTTTTTGCGATTACGCCCAAATGGCCCATGGATGAACTTTCTTTGAAAGGCGTCCAAGCAAGCGAAAAAACGGAAATAACGCTCTTGGCCGACAGTCAGAATGTCTCTTTCAGGCAAGAGGGAGAAAATCTTGTTTTGACAATGCCTCCATTCGATCCGAATGTGCTCAAGAACGAGTTAACCTACGCTTATGTCTTTAAGATCTCCCATGTAAAAGGATCCGAATAATTGCGCTTCAGCGATCTTGCGGGCGATTAGGGCTGCTTTCGCCATTCCAACCAAATTCCATAGTTGACGCCCTCGCTTCCCGAGGGATGAGGCCGGTGAATTTGATAATTTTGAATATTTAATTCTTGCATGATTTGTCGCAGATCTTGTTCGGTTTGATCAACATCATACGCAGGGAAGCGTGCATTCTTTTTCTGTCTTTCGCGGATCGCGCGAGCAGTTTCGGCGGGTAAATTTTCCGAAAAACCCCGGCCGATATAGGCGATCCCGCCGACTTTCAAGATGCGGTTGACTTCGCTCAAGCCGGCTTTAACGCCTCCCCAGAAGGGGAAAGAGCCGCGCGAGACGACGATATCGGCATAGCCGTCTTTATAGGGAAGGTTTTTCGCATCGGCGTATTGGGCGCTGATGCGATCGGCGATCCCATTTTGCTGCGCTTTCTGGAAAAAGGCGTAAAAGGCGCCGGGATTGATGTCGGCGTTGATCCAATGGAGAGAAGGAGTTCGCTGCGCCAGTTCGACGATCAAATCCCCTTTACCGCTTCCCAGATCGATGCCGATTCCCTGCAGCGATTCGAGATGGAAGCGGTTTACTAACCATTCCGCCAGCGGCGCGTACACGGGCGCAAGGACGCTTTTGGATGTTGGAGGTTGTTTTTCCTGAGCAGGGTGGGTTTGAATGTGTTCTTCGTTGTATTTAACGGACACGCAGCCCATAAAAAAAATGCTTGCTAAAATTGCAGACAGGCATAGATGGTAGTATCGTTTATAATGCGTCATGGAGTGATCTTCCTTTGAATTTGCGTATTTTTTTCTCGCTTTCACTTGTGGCAGTTTATCATATGCCGTCATGCTGTTGTACTGCTGCATGTATATTTTACTATTTTTGAATCTAAGAATACTCTTCCTGACTCCACTAAGCAGCTGTTCCTATGCTATCATGTAGCGAAAAGTTGAATCTCCGATTGGAATTCGGCTTCTTTGGGGCTGACAAGCGAAAGCGTGAATCAAATCGGGGAGGGAAAATCAAAAAGACGCGCCGTCTTTCAGGAAACGTTGGTTTTATGAAAATAAAATCCCGCAATTTCATTAGATATATTTGTCCGTTGGTCTTGTTCTGTATATTTCCCCCTTTCTGCGCTTGGGCATGCAATGTCCCTGTTTTCCGGTATGCCTTAGAGAGATGGCCTGCGGATATGTTTCATGTCGGAATTTGCTATGAGGAGACATTATCCGCCGAGATGCGAGATATTGTCAATCGAATGATCGGCGCATCGGCGGAAGGCGAAATCGGCTGCAATTTTACAGACGATTTGATTGATTTAAGCGATGAAAAATATGCTTCGCTGAAAACGTGGATGAATGAACAGGGATATGAACCGCCTTGCGTGCTTCTTCGATTTCCGCCTCATTTAAGAATCCCCGGGATTATCGAATCGGGGCCTTTGACCGAAAAATATGTGCGCTCCATGGTAGAGTCTCCCGCTCGGCGGGAGATCGCCGAACGCTTGTTGAATGGGGACGCCGCCGTTTGGATTTTTTTGGAAAGCGGCGATAAAGAACGAGATGATGAGACGCTGACCTTCATCCATGGATGGCTCGATCAACTGGAGAAAGAACTAAAACTTCCTGATCTTTCCGATGTCACGATGGCGGATACAATCGCTATGGATGAATCGGCGCCTCCCATGCAGATTCAATTTTCAACCATCCGCGTTTCTCGGACGGATCCCGCCGAGCAAACGTTGGTCAATATTCTCATGCACAGCGAGATCGATCTGTTCGACTATGAGAATCAACCTATGCTGTTTCCCGTATTTGGCCGGGCGAGAATTTTGTATGCACTGATCGGAGAGGGAATCACGAAAGAGAATGTCCGTGAGGCGGCGGAATTTTTAATCGGCCCTTGTTCGTGTCTGGTGAAAGATTTGAATCCGGGAACGGATTTGTTGATGCCGGTTAATTGGGATGATCAACTCCAAAATTTCCTTGTTCAGGATCGGCATATCCCGCTTCCCTTCGGTTTGGCGGAGGCCGATTCGGCTCAAGAAACTCGTCAAGAACCAATTGTCGCTTCTTCCATCGCATCTTCGACTCAATCTCTGACGGAATCTACCAGTCATCTCTTCCGAAACATTATACTGGGATTCATTGTGATTCTTTTGGCGAATGCGGTTTTCTTGATTTTCTATCTGCGCCGATCTAAAAACTAAACAGGAAAATCGACTCCACTGCAATCAACTAACAGTGCTGCAACAAAAATTTTGAATCATGAAACAGAACGGAATCATCTTAATGAAATTTAAAATAAAAAGGATCTTTTTGAAAGTGAGAAAATTGGCGGGAGTTATTTATTGGTTGGTTTTATCTCTTATGATGACCATCGGATCTTCTGCGGAAGATTGGCCGATGTGGCGTTATGATGCGGGGCGGACGGCCGCTTCGCCGCAGACGATGACGGGGGAGTTGCATTTGCAATGGGTTCGCGAATATCCCCAACCGGCGCCTGTTTGGGATGATCCTCTCAACCAGGATCTGATGCAGTATGACACCGTCTACGAACCGATCGTATTGGGGGGTATGATGTTTGTGGGATTTAACGGCTTTGATCGTCTTACGGCGATTGATACTGATACCGGCGAAGAAAAATGGTCTTTTTATGCGCAGGGGCCGGTTCGACTGCCGCCAGTCGCAGGGCGAGGAATGGTTTATTTTGTCAGCGATGACGGATGTCTTTATTGCCTCGACGCGGAAACCAGCGATTTGCAATGGAAATATCAAGGCGTTCCCCAAGACCGCTTGATATTGGGCAACGAGCGTTTGATCTCGACCTGGTGCGCGAGAGGCGGGCCGGTGTTGAAGGATGGGATTGTCTATTTCGGCGCTGGAATCTGGCCGTTTATGGGCGTTTTTATTTTTGCTATTGATGCGGAAAGCGGCGAGGAGATTTGGGTTAACGACGGCGCCAGCGCCATTTTTATGAAGCAGCCCCATAATTCTCCCTCATTCGCCAGCGTGGCGCCTCAAGGAAGTCTGGTTATTTCCGGCGATAAACTCCTGGTTCCCGGCGGGCGATCGGTTCCCGCATGCTTCGATCTGAAAACGGGAGAGTTTCTCTATTATCGGCTGGCGGACAATGGGAAAACCGGCGGCGCTTTTGTGAGCGCCATCGGCGACCGCTTCGTGAATTACTATCGCGATGAAGTCGTCAATTTATTCGATCTGTCGACCGGCGACATGCTGATTGGCCGCTTTGGAAAATGTCCTGTGCTTACGCCGACTGCCTTTTACAGCAGAGGGGAGAAGGTTGTCGCGCACGATTATGCCAACCTCCGCATGATCGAAAAAGAGAAATTGGAGCGCGATAGAACGACGAGAGAACTTAAAGTAACAATTGAAAAAGAGTGGAAGCTCGATGCCAAATGGGAACTGGGCGTGGATGGAGCCGGCGACTTGATCAAGGCGGGCGACCGTTTGTTTGCGGGAGGAGAAAATGTTGTCGCCGCGATTGATTTGCCGTCGAACGACTCCAATCAACCGGTTGTTTCCTGGCAAGCCGCCATTGAGGGAACCGCATCGAGACTGATAGCGGCGGACGATAAATTGTTTGTCGTGACGAATCATGGAAAGATCTATGCTTTTGGTGCGGAGGAGCGCGAGCCTCAACAGTTCCCCTTCGAGACGAAAGCGCCTGCTCTCTCTGACGAGGTTGTTGAAAAGGCAAAATCCATTCTTGAACTGACTTCGGTTCGGGAAGGATATTGTTTTATTTATGGCGTGACGAACGGAGATTTGATGGAGGCCCTGGTTCGTCATTCCGATCTGCGCGTAGTTGCATTCGATCCGGATCCGCAGAAAGTGGACGCCCTGCGCCGCCGCTTCGCAGACGCCGGATTGTATGGAGAGCGTTTATCCATACGCGTCGGAGATCTGCTGACCGATCCAACCGCGCCCTATATCGCCAGCCTGACTCTTTTTGAAGATCTTTCGGCGTCTTCGTATACAAAAGATTGTCAGTTTGTGACGCGTCTCATCCATCAGACGCGGCCCTATGGAGGGATGATTTGTCTGCAATTGCATGATAACGACGCCATTCGCGTTATTAACAGCGTCAAGCAATGCGATCCTCCAAACATCAATATCTATCAATCGGACGGCTATGTGCAAATCGTTCGCGAGGGGGGATTGCCCGGCGCCGATGATTGGTCGCATCAATATGGGAACATTGCCAATACGGTCAAATCGGACGATCAGCTTGTTAAACTACCTTTGGGATTGTTGTGGTACGGCGGCAGTTCCAACCTGGATGTTTTGCCGCGTCATGGCCACGGACCGCCCGAGCAAATTGTGGGCGGCCGTTTGTTTATCCAGGGTATGAATTCGCTAAGCGCTCGCGATGTATATACGGGACGCGTTTTGTGGAAGCGTACTTTTCCGGAATTGGATAATTATGGTGTTTTTTACGATGAAACGTATCAAGATACGCCTCTTTCGACGGAATACAACCAAATTCATATTCCCGGCGCCAACGCGCGGGGAACGAATTATGTCGTTGCGCCGGATAAAATCTATCTGGTCATCAAAAACCAATGTCATGTGCTCGATCCTGTCGATGGACAAACCCTGCAGGTCATTGCACTTCCAGAATTTCCTCATAGCGGCGATGTGGATGAGTGGGGCTATATCGGCGTATATGAAGATTATCTGATTGCCGGAGGGGGATTTGCATCCTTCTCGGATTTCATCGATTTGAGTTCCGATGTCGAGAAGAAAAAACGGCCCTTTTATAACTATGATATCTCTTCGAGCAAGAGGCTGGTGGTCATGAATCGCCATTCCGGCGATGTGATTTGGAGTTTTAACGCTGACTTGGGACTGCGGCACAATGCTATCGTCGCCGGCAGCGGCAAAATTTTCTGCATCGATAAAATGCCGGAACTTGTTGAGAAATCTCTGAAGCGGCGCGGCAGGAATTACATTGGCACGCCTCGGCTTTTGGCTTTCGATATTCGCAATGGAAATATTTTGTGGAGTATGACCGACGATGTATTTGGAACATGGCTCAGTTATTCGACCGAATACGACATTTTGATCGAAGCGGTGCGCTATTCGCGAGACATGCTGGCGGAGGAGCCTCGAGAGAAATTAGCCGGCTTTCGCGGGAAAGATGGAGAACCGCTTTGGAAGAATGACGCTGCATATGGGGGGCCTTGCATTCTTCATGGAGAGACCATCATCACGGAGCCGTTCGCCTTCAGTCTTTTGACCGGCGAACAAAAAATGCGGCGCAATCCGCTGACCGGCGAAAAGACGCCCTGGACTTACAACCGCCAATATGGCTGCAATTATTCGATCGCCAGCGAATATTTGATGACGTTTCGCTCCGCCGCCGCCGGCTTTTTCGATCTGGAGCAAGATGCGGGCACCGGCAACTTCGGCGGTTTTAAATCGGGATGCACATCCAACTTGATCGCCGCCAATGGCGTGCTGAACGCTCCCGATTATACGCGCACCTGTTCTTGCAGCTACCAGAATCAAACTTCCCTGGCGCTGATTCACGATCCCCAAGTCGAAATCTGGACGTATAACGACATCGAATTGGGGGAGGGCCCCATCCAGCGTTTGGGGGTGAATCTGGGCGCGCCCGGCGACCGGCGAGCCGACAAGGGAACGCTCTGGCTTGAATATCCTATTGTCGGCGGCCCCTCTCCGGAAATCGAGATGCAGTTCGAACCTTCCGAACCGTCCTGGTTCCGGCATCATGCCTGCCGCATGATGGGCGGCGATTTGAAATGGGTGTGCGCATCGGGCGCGGAAGGATTGAAGCGATTGAGGCTGTCGCTTGCCGGCGAAAATCAAGGATCGATGGAATATACAGTGCGGCTTTATTTCGCCGAACCGAGGCCGATTCGAAAAGGCGATCGAGTCTTCGACGTCGTAATGCAAGGTAGGCGAGCGCTGCAGGATTTTGATATCCTAAACGAGGTCGACTCCATTCGCTTCGGCGTCGTCAAAGAGTTTCATCATGTTCCTGTTGACAGCCAGTTGGAAATAGAATTCATTCCGAGCCATTCGTCTCTTATACAAGAGTCTGTATTATGCGGAATCGAGTTGATTTCAAGCGACGGCGCCAACCTTCAGGCGGGGCTTTTTTAATCATGAGCGTCGATCGGGACGGATGCGCCGTAATGGTGATGCTGTTCTCGATCCTGTTTAAGCGTGATCGATTTGATGATTCGCCGGTCCGCGGGAGGCAAATCGTTGCATTGAATGCGCAGCGCCAGCATGAAGGGGTACTGCTTGAGCTCGTCGGGCAAGGGAATGAGGGCGTACTTCCGGCCTGAATCATGAATCAAAGGATGGGAAAACTGAAACTCTTCGTCAGTTTTCCCATTTTTGCGCACGATGAAAGTGAAAATAGCGCTTTGCGTTTCCAGCCCGGACGATTCGATCTGTAAGTAATTCCAGGCGCGCGGATCGCTGTGCATGCTGAAATTCAAGCGGATCCATTCTTTTTCGGCGCGCAGGTTCAGGCCTTCCGTAGGATCAATCTTGATAATCTGGAAATTTTTCCCTATCACATTGATATCGCCGAAGAAATCAATGAACGGTATTTCGGCTTCGATGCGCTGCAATTGAATCGACGATAGAAGCGCTTCTCCTTCCAGGCACTCGATCCGCAGCCGATCTCCCCACAAGGGGGATTGAAAGATGAACCGCCCTTCGTCCGGCTCATCGGCTGCAGTATATGTTTGGGTGTTTAAATGATTTTCATCCAGCGAGAAAGATAGTTGAATATGGGGCGTTTTCATCTGGTGACGCCAGCGCAGACGGTAGACGCCTCCGTCAAGGTTGAGAAAAGAAAAGACGTACGACTGCGATTTTTGAAGGCGGATGGTTTTTTCTTGAGACAAGTCAACATGTTCGCTCCAGCGATCGATCGGCAGAGGGAGAGTTTCGTAGTTAGGCATGGAAAGGTTTAATTTTTGCAGCGCAAGATGCAGCGGTTTGGTGTTGGGGTAGCGGTTGAAGCCTGCAACAAATCCCTGGAAGCTGTACCACAAAGCGTCATAATCCCAACCTGCTTGCAGCAGCAGGTTGGCGGCGTTTTGATAGAGAATGGGCCGGCGGTTGTTGCTCATGAGATCGGCGGTCAGGCCGGCCAACTGTTGAAATAACGCATCCTGTGCGGGTCGATTCGCTGTTTTGGCTAGTTTTACTAGGGATTGCAGGATTTGGGGATGTTCTCGCTGCAATCGCCATGCTTTCAAGAGATAAGTCCGGGCTTCATCCAACCGATTTTTCTTCATCAAAATATCGCCGAGCATCCACGCGGCTTTCCATGCGCAGAAGGAGTCGCTTTCGGCGCATAGGGGAAGGAACTCTTCTCCCAGTTCGAGCATTTCATAAGTTTGTAAATCGGGATCCTTCTTGATTGGATCCAGAAGGGATGACGCATTGATATTTTTATTCCGATCGGCGTTTCTCATACGCTGCAGATAGCGTTGAATGGTTTTAGCGCGATTCATGCGATCGGGATTGCGGCGCATGGCCCAAATTTTCGCGATTTGCTCCCAAGTTTGGGGCTGCCCCGTGTGATGAGCAGCCCAGAATTCGCACCACAGCAGGGCTTCGTCATCGTCCATCGGCTTCACTCGCCGAAACAACTGCAGAGTCGGCAAGCCGTAGGGCATGTCCCATTGCTTCACAAGCCGGAAATTGTTCCAGAATGGCTGCGGCGCATTGTCAATCAAGCGGTTCAGGGCTGCGGCGTTTTTTGTCATTGAATCGCTGTGGGCGAATGCAAAGCGGGAGACTTGCCCTCGACTGGTTACAACATAACGAGCCAATGCCAACCGCATGAGACTGTTTTGATCCGGCAGCGGCGACGCTTCCAGATTGGATCCTCTTAAATTTAGAGCGACTCCGCAACTGCGCCAATCAAAGTAATATAAATCCGGAAGAATCAATTCAGGCCGCCAGGAATCGTCTTGATCGAGTGATATAGCATTTTCTTTTTCCAAATTCTCGATCGCTTCGGCGATCTTGTTCTGAGGCCATTTTTCCGTCTGCGGCGGCTGGGGGATGGGGATGGCGTATTTCAACGCAAAGTTGTTTGGATTTACATCCAAAGTTCGCGGCAGTTTGGATGTCCCCAGCCACGATAGCGGGATAAAATGCATCCAGATTGCGGAGAAGAATCCAAAAAGCAATAGAAGCGAATACAGACAGGAGCGCGCTAGCCGAAGCGGCAGCATTCGAATCCACGCCGACGCCAAAACCGCCAAAATCGGCTGCAGGGCGAAAATATATTTTAAGGGAACATTATCAAAGCGAATGCTGAAGTAGATCCATGCGCCTAGAACGCTTGAAAGTAGAAAGAAAAAACCTTTACGCTCTTTTTGAGAATATGGATGAAGCCTCATCCTTTGCAGGATTTGGGACGGGATCAAAGGCAGAATTATGCCGGGAACGATAAATAAAAGGGGTATCAATTTATTCTGCAGAAGCCAGTTCCGGGGATAATGCCATAAAACAGCCCACGTCCAGCCTTCTTGAAAAGGCGTGAAGCGGCGAATTTCCGAGATTTCGTGAAAGGCGCCGAGTAGTTCTTGCCGGTTCGGCCAATACCAGAAAAAAGCGGCCAGGAAAACGGGGAAAATCATCAGGAATAAATTCCCGAATAATGATAGGAATTTTCTTGGGCGAGGATCGGCTTGAGAGCGCCGGACAAGATCAACGCCTAAAAAGATGATGGGGCCGAGTAAATAAACGGCGAACACCCACTTGGCAAGGAGGGCGAATGAGGCGATGAGGCCCACTGCGAGCCATGCCAAAGAGCGTAAACGGGTTTCATCCCATAAATGCGTACATGCAAGTAAAGTTAACGGCAATAAGGTTATGAAATAAAATTCCGGATCGATATAGACGTCATATATCAAGGGCAGACAAAGAAAATAAACCGCCGCGAATAAACCGGTCAACGAATCGAAAAGTCGTCTGCCCAGCCAAAAAACAGTGAGGAATGTGCATGCATGCCATACAACTGCGCCCAATCCCGCCAGCGACAGATTGTTGTTGAATAACGACAGCCAGGGAGCGAGAAGAAGACTTGCGACCGGCGGGCGTATTCCCGTTGAGGTGACGTCGTCCAATCCCCGGAAAAATTGCAGCCAGGATAACCTCCAGATTTGTTGTATATGGATCGCTCCGTTTGCGTAAAACGTTTGATCGCCCCGGATCGGCGTCTGATCGAGGCATCTCCACAAAGCATGCAAAACCAGCCATAAAATCAACAATCCTATGGACAAATTTCGTAACCATCGATCGCTCGGGCTGTTCGTCTTCTCATTCATCATCATGAATCCATGAAAGTACTATTCTACAAGGCGTTCATCGTTCAGAATCAATAACGGCGAACTTTAGGATCGATTTCAACGGACCAGGCGTCAATGCCGCCGGACATTATTTTGGCGTTTTGAAACCCCAACCCCCATAATTGGTGCATGACTTGCTCGCTTTCTATTCCATAATGACAGAACACTATAATTTCCGCGGAAGGGTCATCGCTGATTTCGCTGTATCGGGCATGAATATCGTTGCGGGGAATGTGCAATGATCCAGGAATGGACGCTTGCTCCCGCTCTTCCTGCGTGCGAACGTCTACGAGTATGAGAGCCGAATTTTCATCCAGTTTCTGCTTCACTTCTATGGGGGAAATTTCATGCGATTCGGCGGGGGGGATTTCATCGGTTCGCTTGGACGGCGCCGGCGCCTCCGCGTTGGCGAATAATCGTTTGATCCAATGTAACATAATGCGTCTCCCAAAAACGGTAAAGGATATAGCCGTTTATTATAAGAGGAGGAAAGTAAAAGAACCAGAAATATGAGAAAAAATGCTCTGTTGATCTTGCCGTCCACTCTTCGGCATACAAGAATAGAGGCGTTTCATCCTTAAGAAAAAACGAATCCTGACCAGGGGAGAATTGACTATGACTAGCGAATCAAATGTTACACGAAGACGTTTTATGAAAAACGGGACTGCGGCGGCGGCCGCGGCGACGGCGTTTAGCGTTCTTCCATCTAAAAACGCGCGCGCGCAAAAACCCATCACAGTGGGAGTGATTGGCTGCGGCGGCCGCGGGCGAGGCGCGATGATCAACAGCATTCAATCTTGCGAGGATGTGCAGATTAAATTCATCTGCGACATTTTGCCGGATCGAATCGCCAAAGCCAAAGAAGAATTGGCTAAATTGGATCGCCCGACGAACATCGAAGTCTTTCAAGGATTCAAGGCTTATCAGGAAGCGGTCAAGATGGATGTCGACTACGTTATTCTAGCGACGCCTCCATGCTACCGCCCGGAAACGCTCGAAGCGGCGGTGGAAGCCAAGAAGAATGTTTTTATGGAAAAGCCGGCGGCCGTCGATCCTCAGGGAATTCGGCGCATCATTGCGGCGGGCGATAAAGCAAGCACGCTGGGATTGAACATCGCGGCGGGAACGCAGCGCCGGCATTCCATCGCTTACCAGGAGGCCATTCAACGAATTCATGAGGGTGCGATCGGCGATATTATGAACGCTCAAGTGTTCTGGTGCGGCGGCCCCATTGGATTCGGCGACAAAAAGCCCGGCATGACCGATTTAGAATGGCAAATGCGCAGCTGGTATCATTTCGGCTGGCTGTCGGGCGATCATATCGTCGAACAGCATGTGCATAACCTGGACGTGATCAATTGGATCATGGGCGGTCATCCCGTCAAATCTTTCGGCTCGGGCGGCTGCGGCTGGCAGGAGCGAGGCGACATCTGGGATCATCACGCGATTCATTTTGAATACGAGAATGGAACTAGCATTCTCAGCATGGCCAGTCAACATCCTCGAAAAACCAGTCGCGTCGATGAGCGCGTCCAAGGCGTGAAAGGGCGCTGCTATACCGCTCAAAACGGCCCTTGGCGAATTCTTGACGCCAAAGGGAAGGAAATGTGGAAGTTCTCAGGCGAGCACCACAATGAACTGCCTTATATCCAAGAGCACGCCGACCTCATCCAATGCATCCGCAGCGGCGATTATATCAATGAAGCCAAGAATGTCGCAGAAAGCACGATGACGGCGATTCTGGGCCGCATGGCTGAGTATTCCGGGGAAGAAATGACATGGGATCAGGCTTATCAATCGGATGAGCGCTACCCAATTTATTATGAATTACGCGATTTGCCGGCCGAAAAGATTCCCGTTCCCGGCGGCGAACCTTACGACGTCAACGCCGGCTGGAAGCCCGGTTGATCTTGAGAGTTTGAAAAAAAATAAAACAAAGCAAATCCATTCCGGGGCGCCAAGACGGCGTCCCGGTATTTTATATACCTTCTTTTCCAGCTATAGTGAGTAAAGATGGGAGATCAATAGACTGTAATCTCAACAAGTTTCGACTATGGCGCCGGCATGAAAATATTGTTTCTTAATCATAATCTCATTGGACGAGGAACCTTTTTCCGCTGCATGGGATTCGCGAGGGAACTGGTGAAGAAGGGGCATCATGTCGATCTGTGGACATGCGCCAAGCATCCTGATTTGAATGGGGCGACGTTCCTTGAAGACGGCGTTCGCATCTGGCAGACGCCGCGCTGGGGCGGTCTGGGGCGCCATGACGGGGGATATGCGCCCATCGACAATCTGGCGCGAATTACTCAGACCTTCCAGGGATCGTGGGATGTCGTTCATGCTTTCGATCATCGTCCGAATGTACTCTTGCCATGGTTGATCCTGCGCCGCCGCCTGCGGGATTCCGGCCGGGATGCGCCGGTTTTGTTCGCCGCCGATTGGTGCGACTGGTGGACGGCGGGAGGAATCACGACTGGCCGCCGTCGCTTTTCCATAATTGACCGCATGGAGCGCCGAATTGAAGAAGGCAGTAAACGAAAAGCGGATGGCGTAACCGTCATCAGCTCCGTATTGAAACAGCGCGCGCTTGACTCGGGCGTGGACGAGAACCGCCTGCTGCTGCTGCCTTCGGGAGTCAATGTCGACCAATTTCCTGTATTGGACAGGGCTTCATGCCGGCAAACTCTGGGATTGCCTCAGGATCGAATCATTCTTGGATTTGTGGGCTTTTCTCTCTGGGACATGGGATTATTGGCGGAAGCCTTCAAATATATCCATGATCGGCGCCCCAACGCCGCGTTGTTGATTATCGGCGGCGGCGTGGAGGAAGGGGCCAAAAAAATATTCCATCGACAATTTCGGGTGGGGGAGGATGTGTTTTTACCGGGCGTGGCGCCGTTTTCCGAAATCCCCCGTTATCTCTGTTCGTGCGACATCCAACTGCTGCCCATGAACGATGCCATCGCCAATCGAGCGCGCCTGCCCAACAAATTGTGCGATTATATGGCGTCGGGACGCCCTGTCGTCGCTTCGGATGTTGGAGAAAGTTCTCGAATTATTAACGCCTTCCAGATCGGAGAAACTGCAAAAGGAGGCTCTCGGGAATTAGCCGAAGCCTGCCTGCATCTGATTGATCATCCGGAAAAATCGTTGGAGTTGGGGAAAAAGGCTCGTCTAGCGGCGGAGACGCATTTTTCATATGCTCATTTAACGAAATTGTTATGCGATTTCTATATGAAAATATTGCAAGGTGATGTAGGAAAGTAAAATATCTTTCGTGGTTCTTGAGAAATCAACAGAATCGTTTTAATCTATTTTTGTTTATATAGGATCAAAAAGGAAGATCGCATTATTTCCCCTCTTGCTTTAAGAGAACGATTCTCGGGAAATAAATTATTAGGGTAATAAATTAGAGTTGAGGCATCGTTGCGTTCGTCGATTCATGCCAGGATACATTGATGGTTAAGAGAAATGCCGTTTGGAAAAGAGAAATCCCATGTCTTGTATGTGAGACGCCCATGGTGAATTATCAATTCATGACCAAAAGTCAAACGATCGTCTATGATGACTGGATGGTCGCGCATATGCACCCTGTCGGAGATTATGGAGCGTATCCGGAGGAATTGAAGACAACAGTTTGTCCAGCATGCTTAACGGCTTCGAATGAATATAATTACGGCGTCGATCAAAGGGCCTATTTCAGTCGGAACACGCGCAAAAACAATCAAATAAAGGGAATGTTTGAGCAATGTTGTGATGATCGATTCGGACTATTGGCTCGCGAATTCGATCGATTTGAAAAAGAAAGCGCCTTGCTCGATACGCAGCATAATCGCCCCGCCAATACGCGCGCCAAAGCGACTTTCGAAAAGATTTGGACGCATCGGGAGGAGTATGGGATTCCCTTCTTCACCTTGATGTTCGAACCGCCGCGGGATTTCGTGACGACGCTGGTCTGTTTTGCCTTGGATCGATACTGCCAGATGGCGCAGATTTGTTATCATCTGGATATCGAGGCTTCCAGTTGGGAATACGAAGCGCTGAGCGATGCAATCGAAGAAAAATTAACGAATCAACCGCTCTCTATGAAATCGGGCGAACCCCGTTTTTATTTTGTTGCGACAAACTATCTGCAGAGCCTGCAATTCTTGATCAAAATGAAACAGAATCTATATCCCGAACAGGAAGGGCCTCACGACGAACTCATCGATCATTATTGGAGGGAGGCATATCGGTTTTCAAAACTCAGTTACGCCAACGACGATCTCAGCGCCGTTCCCTGCGAGGTCAAAGAAGGCGGCGCTCATCTTCTCATGGCTCGTCTCCATTTTCGCTTCGAAATGGATGACGATGGGATTCGATGCCTGCGCCAGGCTAAAAAATACGCCGACAACCGGCTGCGGCATATATCCAGTTTGAATCAGCAAAAGTTTGTCAACGATGTGGAAGATCTGACGAAAAAATATTTGACCAAAAACAATGGATAGGAGAAAAAGCATGAACCGTCACGATTCCATATTGCGGCGTCATGACTCGCTCTTGTTGGTAATCGATTTTCAGGAGAGGCTTGCGAAGGTTATGCAGCGCCGCGAGTCGGTTTCCGCTGAAATCGTTCGTCTGATCAAGGCCATGAAAATTCTGGACGCCCCCGTCTTGGCCGCCGAACAGTATCCTATAGGATTAGGATCGACGGTCGGCGAGATTCTTCGGGAACTGGAAGGCGCGCCGATTCTCGAAAAAATTACATTCAGCTGCGGCGGCCGGGATGAATTCTGGCGGCGTTTGAAAGAGGCGAGGCGGAGTCAGATCATCGTGACAGGGATTGAAACGCATGTCTGCGTGCTCCAGACCGCCCTTGATCTGCTCGCAAATGGATATCAGGTTCACGTTCCCATTTCGGCGACTTGCTCGCGCGCGGATGAAAATCGAAACAACGCGTTGGCCCGGATGGAAAAAGCCGGCGCCATCTTGACGAATACGGAATCCGTATGTTTTGAACTGCTCGTGGAATCCGGAACGGACGAATTTCAAGCGGTTCGGAAATTGTTGGTTTGATCTCATCCGCCAATCGAATCGATAGAGGGCGCTTTTCCGGTTTTCTCGCTCCGCCATTGTCCGAGTCATGAATCAGTTTCCATGGAGGCGATGATGGAAAAAAGATTAATCGAGACGCTTCCGGAATTTTATGACCGAAATTGAAAACAATAAAAGAGCCATGGCGGATAGAGGGAAAACCGATTGGAATAGATTCTGAAACTGCGCGCCGCGCAGAACAATCCCCCGAAGTATGTCAATAAAATAGGTTAGAGGCAGTAGATAACTGAGCCCATAAAAAAAACCGGGCATGGTTTCGCGGGGGTAGATAAAACCCGAGAAGAAAATTGACGGCAGCAGAGTCGCGATGGCCATCTGGGTGGCCTGGATTTGATTGGCGGCCGCCGTGCTGATTAAAAGGCCGATGCCGATGACGGCGAACGCGAAAATGCTGGACAACGCGAATAGCAGGATGACGCTTCCCTGTATTTGAATATTGAACATGCAGCACATGATCATAATCAAAATCACCATCTCAAAAAATGCGAGCACGACATAAGGAATCAGTTTGCCCAGCAATAGAGCAAATCTTGTGGCGGGGCTGACCATGAGTTGTTCGAGCGTTCCTATTTCCCTCTCGCGGACGATCGCGAATGCAACCAGCATGGTCAGCGAAAGTTGAAGGGCTACGCCGATGATGCCGGGGACAAAGAAATCGGGCGATAAAAGATCGGGATTAAAAAGAACGCGAGGTCGAATATCGATCGGGAGGGCGCTGTTCGGTGAATTTGTTATTTCTGTGAAGCGGGTCAGGGCGGACTGCAGGCCGATGCTCTTGGCGGTCGACATGGCCTGCAGGGCGATGGTGTTGTTGCTGCCGTCCACCAAGACTTCCAAGGGCGCGCTTTCACCCAATTTTCGTTTATCCGTGTAATCGGGTGGAATTGCAATGCCGACGACCGCTCGTCCCTCGATCAACGTTCGGATCAATTCAACGTGAGATGATACATAGTTTTGAATTCTAAAAACTCCCGTATTTTCAAACATCATCGTAATTTCGCGGCTGGCCTGGCGGCCGTCTTGATCATAGACGACCGTCGAAAGGTTTCGCACGTCGGTGTCGATGGCGAATCCAAACGCAATAACCTGAACGATCGGAGGAAGCATGGCAAACACGATCGTGTAGGGATCGCGTGCCATATGAAGGAATTCTTTATAGAGAATGGCGGAAACGCCGTACGCTCTCATGCCGTTATTCCTTTTTTACTGAATCGTCATCGCATCTTTCAAGGCAATGTATTTTCCGGCTCTGGAGTCAAAAGCAGAAGCGCATCTCAGGATACGCTGCGCATCTGTCGATTCCGGGCCGGCGCACTCCATATCGCCTTTCCAGGTAATAAAAGTCGGCGTCGACGCATTGTATGATAAGCGCTTTCATTTGTTAATGGCCGATATAAACGGCCGCAATAGCGCCTGGATTCAATCCGATGTATAAAATGCATGACAAGTAAACTTTATACCACGATTCAATTATCATGCATCTGTTGTTTCGGGAATAATTCACATCAGTCAAACTGCGGAGAATACCGATGTTTTTATGGATTTCATGGTGCTGTCTCACTTATTCTTGTTTATCTCAAATTCCGCATGTTAATCCTGGAACGGGTTTGGAAGAAATCACGGTTGAACTCGATATCCCTGAAAATGCGATAGAATTGCAGATGATTAGGATTCCGGCGGGCGCCTTCCTGATGGGATCGCCGGTTGGAGAGCCGAGACGAAGCACTGACGAATTACAGCATTTCGTAAAACTGACGAAAGATTTTTATATCGGCAAATATGAAATCACTCAAGCGCACTATGAAGCCGTAACGGGAGAAAATCCGTCGTTTTTTCTGAATCAGCCGAATTACCCTGTGGAGCGTGTAAACTGGTATGACTGCGTCGAATTCTGCAACCGGCTCAGCGAAATCAAAGGCTATAAGACCGTATATAACCTGGGCATCCTGTCAGCGGATTGGAGCGCCGATGGATTCCGTCTGCCGACGGAGGCGGAATGGGAATACGCCTGCCGATCCGGCGCACCAACGGCCTTTTATTGGGGCGAAGATTCCAACTATACAGAGATAGATCTCTATGCATGGTACGATCTGAATTCCAATGGGCGATTGCATGAGATCGGCCTCAAACGGCCCAATGCCTGGGGGCTTTTTGACATAAGCGGAAATGTTTGGGAGTGGTGTCACGATTGGTACGGTTTGTACGATGTTAACGATGCGACTGATCCAAGAGGAATGGCCGCCGGTGACATCCGCGTCTGGCGGGGAGGGAATTGGGGCGATGAAGCGATGTACTGCCGATCCGCTTCCCGCGACGGCTGGAAGCCGCAGTCGGCGGATCAATATTTGGGATTTCGCATTGTGCGAACCGCCGAATCCGATTCGGGGATTATAAATTGGGAAGAGTAATTCCTCAGTTTTTAAAATGAAGAATTATCATGAATGGCGGTGATTGGAGAGAGTTTGGCCGTGATGGCGTCTCCCGATCCATGCAATGTGCGCTGGAAAGCATTTCGGACCGGCCAGTCTGTTCCGTTGCTGCTTCCTGCAACAATCATGTTGTCGTCCGGCGCCACGCATCCGGCCCGTCCGGCGTCCGCCCCGCGTCCCCCTAGGAAGGTGCTGTAGAGAATCTGATCGAGATTCGGGCTGAGTTTGACGATCACCGCATCGTCTTGTGAATTTTTTTTCGGTTGAAAAGCATCATTGGAAACGGGAAAGTCGGCTGAAGCAGTTTGTCCGAACAACGCCAGATTTCCTTGGGAGTCGAAGCGAATTCCATCGGGATTATCAGAAGCGCGGCCGCCGAGCAAAGTCCCCGCCAGCAATGATCCGGTGGGCGACAGTTTGACAATTCCCCAATCCACATTTCCGCCAAAAGTCCGCTGGATCGCTCCCGCCGTTGTTGGGAATTTCGCGCTGAAGGCGCACGTCGTCGAATAACAGTTTCCTTGTTTATCAACCGCGAGATTGTGAGTATTCAGCCAATTGTCGCCTTCATCTCCAATATACGTTCCGTAAATGAGGCCGGAGCCGTCAGGCTTCAGTTTAGCGATATACCAATCCACGCCGCCGTTGTGCGTGCGGTCGTGAGCGCCTGGCGTGGTCGGGATGTCCGTCGATCGAGTTTGGAGTCCGACGTAGACATACCCTTCCTCATCGACGTCGATCGAGGCTTCGATCGAATCGTAGTCCGAGCCTCCCAAGTAGGTCGCCCAGAGGACGCGGGTTCCGTCGGATGCGATTTTGGCGACTCCGCAGTTCGCTCCGCCCATGGGATTGGGTTGAAAAGCATGAGCGTTCCATTCCGGCGCCATCCATGTATTCCAGTGGTTGGGATCGTTCTCATCGGGGCGTACGCCCCAGGTGACGTAGATATCGTCGTTCTTATCCAAAGCCAAATCGCGGTGCAGATGATCGATGCCAAAAAAACTACCCCAAAGCAGGTTGGCGCCGTCGGGCGAGAGTTTGCAGATATAAGCGTTTTGGGCGGTATTGTGAGGATTTCCTGGATCGCCGCCGCCGCAGCCTTTGAACTGTTTCTGGTAAACGTCATCAGTAACGAGCGATCCCGGCGCGCCGCGGCCGTGCACTACGACATCGCCTTTGCCGTCGATTTCCAAACCGTACGCTTCTTCGGAATTCGGCCCTCCGATCAGCGTGGACCAGACCAATTCACCGTCGGGGCTGAATTTGACGACAAAAATGTCCGAGTTATATCCCCATCGCGTCTCGCCGGCGCTGACGTCGAGTTTTTCAATGAAGGCGCCAGGCGTTGTGGGGAAATCGGGCGAACGCGTCGTTCCCGCGGCGTAGATAAAACCTTCTCTATCCGCTTCAATATCGCGAATGACTTCGCCGACGCCGCCGCCGAGAAAGGTTGAGAATGTTAATTCGTAGGATTGGCTGTGAGAGTCCATGCAAAAAAGCATTGAAAAACAAAACATAATACCCAATATCAAATTTATCTTCATGATTATTTTTCTCCTGAATCTACATGAAAATCGCGGCATTCTTGTTCCAAATCCGTATACAACATAATCAATTCGTCCGCCATGCGCCGGTTATACGCATCCCACTGGAATCCCGGCCTGCGCATGAACTCGGATCGAATTACGCCTCGCTTCACCAGCAGGCGTTTGAAGAAAGCGATGGATAAAGTGATTTCTTGATTGGTGAACGATAGCACGGGAAGCAGTCGATAAAATAGTTGTTTGGCTTGCTCCCGCTGATTTTGATGGTGCAAATTCCAGATGGTTTTGTACACTCTCACCATCGAACCTTCCGGCAGGAGCGCATCCACGCCGCGATCCATGGCTTCGATCATTTGTTGTATCGCCCAGCCGCCGCAGATAAAGAAATCCTCGCCCAACGCATTTCGTAGGGTTGAGTATTTGGGACCGGCCGGGATGGTTTCGATTTTTACGCCGCTGAAAGTGGGAAGATTGGATTTCAATGCGTCGAAAATTTCAACGGAGAGGCCGTCGTCATGCCAGCGAAGATCCTGGATGATCAAGGGAAGGGGCGAATGCTGCGCAATGGTTTGGAAATAGGAGAGTATGGAATGGGGCGTTCCATACAACCGGTCCGGTACAGCGACTAAATAGGCGTCGGCTTTGATCTGACTCGCTAAATCGGCAAATGCTATGCATGTCTGAGCGTCTTGCGCCGAAGCGCCCAAAATGAAAGATGCTCTTCCTTTGACGGCATTGCGGACAAAACGGCAGATTTTCTCGCGCTCATCGCGCTTTAGATAATCAACTTCGCCGGCGACCGCCGGGGCTAAAAATCCATTGACGCCCTTGTCGACAGCGTCATCGATGAGTCGCTTATAACTATCCCAGTCGATTTCCCCTGTTACATGAAATGGAGTCTGCAATACAGCAATAATTCCTTCAGGCAGACCGTGCGGGATCATGGCGCCGGATCCCAAATCGTGAAGGCAATGTACCGTTCCTGATGATCTCGGTCGTTAAAATAGTAAACCGTCACGCATTTTCCGTCAGAACGTTGAACGGTTCGAGGGTAGCCCAGATCCCAGCCGCCGCCGTCGCTTCTCAGGATGATTTCCTCGCCCCAGGTTTTGCCTTGATCGCGGCTGATGACGGCGCGGATTCCATAGGGTTTTTCTCGATATCCGTATGTGAGTACTATTCGGTTATCCTTGAGAAAGATCATGTGCGGCGGATTGCCGTGATTGTTGATGGTCGGCTGCTTTAGTAAATACCAATCGCGGCCGTTGTCGGGAGATAAATAGCCTTCGATCCACCATATCCGTTCTCCCTCGATCTCGCCGCGCCGCCGGATGATGGAGAGGAGGCTGTTTTCATTTATCCGCAAGGTCGAAGGCATGATTGAATAGCCTCCCTTGCCGGGCTGCTCGCCGATCCAGCCAATATGCTCCCATGTAAGGCCGCCGTCCTGCGTGCGGATGCAGCAGGGCCAGCCTTCTCCTCCCCCGTCTTTTTCCGTTGCGAGAAAAGCCATGAGGTCGCGCTTGCCGTTGACGATATAATCCGTTCGAGCGAGAAGCCCCTTCCGACCGAAATCGGGCAGTAGAAAGGGGCCGCTCCAAGTTCGGCATCGATCATACGAATAATAAAAGCGGTTATTGCGAAATCGGGCGGCGAAATGCGGGTGAGTGAAATCTATTTTTTCCTGTAATTGCGAGGCGGGACGTTCTCCGCCGTCCTGTTGAATATAGGATGGAATTTCAATAGTCCACGTCTCTCCGCCGTCGAGGCTTCGAGCCTGTCGAATCGTTCTCGGTCTGTCCGAATCGATGGGATGCCCGCCTTCGGGATTGTCTTTGTAATAGCCCAAAGTGAATCCAACTACGATTTCGTCGCCCCAAGACCAAATGCCGTTATTCGCCGGCCACCCTCCGAAGCGGCCTTCTTCAAAAAACACAATGCCATGTTTGTATGGATCGGGCGTCTCCTGCGAACTTGAGAGATTGGTCAGCAGCAATGCCGTTAAAAGAAAAATTGTCGGGCGCATCGATTTTAATCCTTTCTGGATTGGATTATCAAAAAATGATAGGGATTTCAGCAAAAAGATGACAGAGTCTATTTGAAGATGGTCAAATTATCTCAAACCCGGGCGCTATGTCAACATGAAATTGAAAGAGCGTATCGGCTTCCTCTTCGAACAGGTTCCATGATCCTAAACGTACGGTGGTTCTCTATGATACAATCAAGCGGTTGTTAACAGGATCGTCGGCTGCTTGAATGAATTTCCATGAGACGACAACATTCCATGAGGTTTTTATCTATGAAGACAACATTGAATCGGAGATCATTTTTCTGCGTAAGCGCAATGTCTACCCTGGGAATCCAAACATCCAAAAGCGCAAGTTCCAGAGAGGAGCATGATAAAACCGTCCGTATCGGAATCATTGGAATGGGCGGCCGCGGCTGCAGTCTTTTGCGGATTCTTTTAGGCCTGGAAAACACACAGATCCCCGCGATTTGCGATATCAATCCGAAGCGCTTCGATTATGCCTTGAAATTATTTCAGGATGCGGGGCATCCCAAGCCCGATCTCTATGACAAGAATGAATATGATTATGAAAATGTGATCAGCCGGGATGATTTGGATGCGGTCATCATAGCTACGCCGTGGAATTGGCACGCGAAAATGGCGGTTTCAGGCATGAAATCAGGAAAATATGTCGGCGTTGAAGTGCCCGCCGCTCAGTCGGTTGAAGAATGCTGGGAATTGATCGATGCCTTCGAGGAGACCGGCGTTCCTTGCATGATGCTGGAAAATTGGAGTTTTCGGCGCGATAACCTGGCCGTACTGAATATGATTCGCGAGGGGCTGTTGGGGGAAACGGTTCATAGTCAATGTTCCTATTCTCACCACTGCATCACCTATTTCTTTGACAGTGAAGGCAAACCTCGCTGGCAGGGAGAGTTTCTTTTGCAATACAACCGCGATCAATATCCCACCCATGGCTTGGGCCCGGTTTTGAGTTGGTTGAACATTAACTGCGGGGATCGCTTCGATTCGCTGGTTTCGGTTTCAACGGATTCTTTCGGCGTCGAGCAATATTATCGGGAGCATTTTACAAAGGATGGCGCTGTAAAGCCTCCCCAGGTTCAACAGGGCGACATCGTTTCAACTTTAATCAAAACGAAGCTGGGCAAAACCATCTACATCACCAACGATATGCTTCTTCCGCGTCCTTATGACAACCGCTGGATGGTTCAGGGGACGAAAGGAATTTATTCCTTCGAACGAAACTCCATCTATCTCGAAGGGATGAGCCTTCAGTCGCACGAGTGGGAGGAATTCGCTCCATATCAAGAAAAATACGAGCATCGTTTTTGGAAAAATGCCCCGGCCGATGTCGAGCAGTTAGGGCACGGCGGCCCCGATTATATTGAATTAGCCGAATTTGTTCGCGCCGTTCGAACCCAGAGCCCCACGCCGTTGGATCTCTATGATTCCGTTACTATGAGTTCGGTCGTCGCTTTGTCAGGACAATCCATTGCTCAAAAAAGCGCGCCCGTTCCGTGCCCCGATTTCACGCGCGGCAAATGGAAAACGAACAAGCCGCGCTTTGGAGTGTAACGGTCATTAGGATAAAACGGCAAAGCGTCTTAAAATTTAATTGGAATCGCAGTGGATCATTCGGGACGTCGGATGATCCACTGCGCTGTTAAAAATCTGTATCCGGCTCTTCGAGATCGAGTTCCTGAATCCAGGCGTTGCGATAGAGCACTTCATGGCCTTCGCATTGAAGTTTGAGGCCGCCGGGGACGTCGGTAATGCCTTTTCCTCCCTGATTTCCACCGTCGATCCCCGAATTTGCTCCGCCCCAGACTTGTTGGATGCTATGGTTCGTATGCGCTTTGATCCCATTGAAATACATCGTCACCATGGCTTTTTCAACAAGATCTCCATCGTTGAATCGGGCGGCTCGGAATTGGATGTCATAGGCGTTCCATTTCCCAGTACCGCGATAGGCGTGATAGGGTCCGGCCGCTTCGTTGATCACGGCGGCCATTCCATGTTCGCCGCCGTCTCCATCGAGGATTTGGATTTCGTATCGATTTTGCAGATAGACTCCGCTGTTTCCTCCTTGGTGAGGAACCAGAAATTCGATATGCAGCCGAAAATCTCGATATTTCTTTTTAGTGACAATATCGGCTGCGCCGTACAAGCCTCCATCGGCGGCTGGATCGGAAGCGGCGACAACTTTGCCTGGATCGGCGGGATCATCCGTTATTTTCCATTTAATGGGCAGCGAGGAACTGAATCGCGGGCCTTCCCAGTAGGTCCATTTTTCATCCAGCAGCTCGCGGGTTCCGTCGATTAAGATATCTGCGCCTTCCGGAGGATGCGCACCAACGCCGATTCTTTTCCTGTCATTGGTTTGGTTGATCCAGGATTCGAAGACGGTTCCGTCGTGCGTGGGAAGGCGGAAAATGTCGATGTCTCCGTCGCCTTCCAGATCGGCCGCCTGACCGTTGTAGATGCCGCCGTCCGTCAGTTGAATTGGGCGCCATGACTGTGCATCGCCTTGATTGAGAAACAGGATTGCAGGAAAGGGATCAACCTCGATTCCTTTGGCTCGATTCATATTCACGCCGGCAAGCGCGTCGTAATCGCCGTCGCCATCGAAATCGAATACCTGCAATGTATGGGCGGCGGCCAGATCTTTGTGCAGAACCGTTTCGCTCCAGTCGCCGGATTTTGGATCCTGGGATTTATACATCGAGACTGGGTATCCTTTGCGTTCGGAATGCGAAATGAAGACTTCGGCTTTCTGATCGTTGTCGATGTCTCGGCAGAAAACTTTCGTTGCGTTGCGCGACCAATCGCCGTCTTGAGTGTTCCATTTTTTGTCAATGATATGAACAGGCCATACGCTTTCTAAATTGCCGCCGGGGTTCTCCACCCAATAACCTGCCGCAGCGACATCCAGGTCTCCGTCTCCGTCGATGTCGCCGACATCCATGCCTTCGTGAAGGTTCTTAATCTGTATGCTCTGCACCTTCTTCCATTCCGTCGGCGAATCTTGTCGAAAGATCGTCATCATGTTTTGTACGAAAGTGATCGCGACAAGATCCAAGCGGCCGTCGCCGTTGAAATCCGCCGCATTGACGTCTTTTACGAAGGCGGGCGCTTGACCGATTCTGTGCGCCGTCCATGAAGGATTCTCATACCAGTAGATGGTTGTCGGGGCGCCGCCCTCATCCCACTCTCCAGGATGAGCGAAAGCGAAAATGTCAATGTCGCCGTCGTTGTCGATGTCGCCGGCGTCCAGGTCGCCGCATGCAAACGTTTCGCCGTTGGGCGCCGTTTCGGCGATGATATGGCGCTTCCAGTTTTTCTTATCGGCTTGCGTTTCGAGCCATCCCAGCCAGCCGCCGTGAGCGTTGTTGTTCTGCAGGGCGATGTCGAGCAGACCGTCGTTGTTGATATCGACAAGCGCGCGCGCCCACCACATCTCCGCTTGTTCGGAAATGGTCTGGATTTGGAAGGCAGGATCCGTTTCATGTTCGGCGGCCGACAACGGTTGACATTGCACAAAACACAAAACGAAAATCGCGGAAAAAATTCTTGTTGGGTATGTCATGATTTCTCCCCTTTAAGCGTTTTTATCATGAATCGATTGAAAACGAACTTTACGCGTTAACTTGCATCGTTCAATACATATAGAGAAATAACATCAGGTTGTCAATGATGATGATGATGATGATAATAACAAGGAGGCGCGGAGTTGACATGCCGGCGAGAATGAAAGACGCGCTTTCAAATGATCTATTCAATCGCCAAAAAAATTGGTATAAATAAGGACCGTGTTTGGATTGAAAGGATGATGCCATGTCAGAATGTTCCCGCAGACGTTTTTTGAAGACGACCGGGGCGCTTTCAACATCGCTTCTGCTTTGCGATGCATCGAAAGCGGCGCCCAACGAGCGAATCCGGCATGCCGTGATTGGAGCCGGCGGTCAAGGAGGCAATCACTGTGAACGATTCTCTCAGCTGACTGACCTCTGTGAAGTGGCGGCTGTATGCGACGTCGATCCGAAGCGCCTTGCCGAAAAAGCGGATCGTCTTCCCAACAGCGATCGGGTTGCTCGCTATGACGACTATCGCCGTATTCTCGACGATGATTCGATCGAGGCGGTCAGCATCGCAACGCCCGATCATTGGCACGCCAAGATCGCAGTCGAAGCGGTTTTGGCAGGGAAGCATGTATATGTAGAGAAGCCCTGCAGCCATAATTTCGAGGAAGGTCGGATTCTGGCGGAGGCGGCTGCCAAATATAGCAAATGCGTTCAACACGGCACGCAGTATCGCAGCGGAGCGGATATGAAAGACGTGGTCCGATTCCTGCAGGGAGGGGAATTAGGCCGAATTCGACTGGCCAAGGCGATCAATCATCAGTTTCGCGGGCCGATTGGCCGCGCTCCAATCAGCGAACCTCCTGAGGGAGTGAATTACGATCTCTGGCTGGGGCCGGCGCCTGTCCATGGCTTCACGAAAAACCGCTGGCATTACAACTGGCATTGGTTCTGGGATTATGGCACGGGGGACATCGGCAATGACGGTACGCATCAGATTGATGTAGCGCGATGGGGATTGGGCGTGGAATTGCCCGACGCGATCTCGGCGTCGGGCGGGCAGTTATTCTATAACGACGATCATGAAACGCCGGATACGCAGATGGTCGTGTACGAATACGAAAATTGCCACCTTGTCTATGAGATGCGTTTATGGACCGATTATAAATTGGAAGGGCACGACAATGGCGTCGTTTTTTATGGAGATGACGGTAAATTGGAAATCGGGCGGGATGGATGCATTGTGACGCATATCGGCGAGGCGCCCAAAAAAATCGGCGGCGGCTCGGATATAAATCAGAACATGCGCAATTTTATGGAATGCGTAAAAGCGAATTCGCCGCAAAAATTGAATGCCCCCATTCGAGAGGGCTTTTTATCCGCTTCGTTATGTCATTTTGGAAACATAGGCGTTCGAGTCGGCCGAAAATTATTGTTCGATCAAAACAAAATGCAATTTATCGATGATGCTGATGCAAACAAACTATTAACCAGACAATACCGGCAAGGCTTCGAATTTCCATCCGTTTAATATCGAAGGAGAACGAGAGATGAAGCAGCGGCGAAAAAGATTCTTGACGTTCGACAATCTATTTTTTTTATGGATTGGTTTGATTGTATTTGTTGTAAGTGTTGTAGAAATTCATGGAGAAGAGAACGCGCAGGGCATTCCTCCCATGCCGGAGGGCTATGCGAATGAAACGCTGCTTAAAACGGCGATTTTACTCAAGCAAATCGAATTGATCGATCCCAAAAATGTTCCCGTTCCCGAAACCGTCATCGAGGAAGTGAATATCGAATATGGAAAAGCGGGAGACAAGTCTTTGCAGTTGGATTTGTACCGTCCCAAGCAATCCGAGAACTCGTCGCCGGCCGTCATCTTCATTCATGGAGGCGCTTGGAAGAGCGGGAAACGGCAGGATATGAAGTTTTACACAGTCCATTTTGCCGAGCGGGGATATGCCTGTGCAACGGTTTCATATCGTTTATCCAAAGAAGCCCTGTTTCCGGCGGCGGTTCAAGACGTGAAATGCGCCGTGCGTTGGATGCGCGCCAACGCCCCAAAATACAATATCGATCCTGAGCGCATCGCCGTTTCGGGCAATTCCGCCGGCGGCCATCTTTCCATGATGATCGGATATTCGTCCGACATCCCCGAACTGGAAGGGGAGGGAGGCCATGCGGGCGTAAGCAGCCGCGTGCAAGCCGTGATTAATTTTTATGGCCCGGTCGATTTGACTACCGATTTCGCCAAAAAACAGGGCGTCGTTGCTGATTTTTTGGGTAAGACGTACGAAGAAGATCCCCGGCTGTACGCCTTCGCTTCTCCCTTGACGCATTTAACCAGAGACGATCCGCCGACGTTGATTTTCCATGGGACGATCGACAGCACCGTTCCCATCAAGCAGGCGGACATGCTTGAACAAAAACTGCAGTCGCTGGGAATCGACTATGTGTATGACAAATTTGTAGGTTGGCCGCATACGATGGATTTAGCGAAAGCCGTCAATGATCGCTGCCAATATCAGATGGTTCAGTTTTTAGAAAAACATTTGCAGAAGAAATAATCCGGATATCTTGTTAAAGGATTCTGAATTGATGCTTAAAACATGGAAATTTCTTATTATCGGTCTTTTAGTATTGAGCGGATTGATTGTGCATTCTCCGGCGAATGGTGATCCGCTTGTGCGTTTTCAAAAAGAGAATAGTACGATGCGGATCTCCATCGGCGGCGACTATTTTGGCTCTTACGTTTATCAAGACGATAAAATTCTCCGCCCCTATTTCTGCGACTTGCATGCGCCGGGGGGGATTCGAGTCACGCGAAACCACCCTCCAGTAGAGGGCGTTGACCGCACCGATCACGATGAGATGCATCCTGGATTATGGATGGCGTTTGGAGATATTAACGGCTCGGATTTCTGGCGTAACAAAGCGCGCGTAAAATTTCTGCGCTTCATTCGCGAGCCTCAGGATGATGAGGTGGGAGCATTCAGCGTGGAGAATCAATATCTTGCCTCTGATGGAATCGAACAATGTCGAGAAATCTGTGAAATAAAGATACAACCCTATATGGATGGGCGCTTGATTTCTTGGCGCTCTCAATTTTTTTCGGAGATGCATGATGTTTATTTTGGCGACCAGGAAGAGATGGGATTGGGCGTGCGCGTCCATACTCCTATGGCGGCGGATCATGGCGGAAGAATTTTAAATAGCCTCGGGCAAATCAATGAAAAAGAAGCCTGGGGGAAGCAGGCGGAATGGTGCGATTATAGTGGGCAGGTCGATGGAAAATGGGCGGGGGTGACTTTGATTCCATCTCCGCACAACTTTCGAACCTGCTGGTTTCATGCGCGGGATTATGGATTTGTCGCCGCCAATCCCTTCGGGCGCAATGCATTTACAAAGGGAGAAAAAAGCAAAGTCCTTGTGAAAAAAGGAGAGCGCTTCGAACTGGTTTATCTCGTGTTTATTCATTGCGGGGATCAAAAGGATGACATCGATTTGAGCGCAGTTTACGAAAAACTCCGAACGGTTTTCGACGATTAAATAGACGACGCTTCCGGGCGACAATCGCGCCTGGCGCGCAGCCGGTTCGTTGTGCGATGAAAAAGTTGGTTATATTGCGTTAAACGGTTCGATTATTCCTTATTGTTTTCGGGATTAACCTTGCTCACGATCATTTTCAACGAGGCGTTTTTAGAATTTGGAGCGGATTGAAGGACATCGTCTTCCGTGAACCGAGCCATGAGAATTTCCCTGTGGTTCGTGCGCGAGTAATCATAGATGATGCGAATGGCGCCGTCGCTTCCTTGCTGGCCGTCCGGATAGGAGACGCCTTCTCTTTCGTCGAGCAGCAATCCGCCTTTCCATGTTTTGCCGTCATCCTCAGAAAGAAACGCCGTCAGATGAGAACGGCCGGTTTTCTCTTGGAGCGGCCCATGCTTGACAAGCAGCAGACTTCCCGATTCCAGTCTCCGGATAAAGAATCGAGCCGATGGATGTTGAAACGGAGACGGCTTTAGAGGACTCCAGGTTCGTCCTCGATCAGTGGAAAAACTCTCTCCAATTCCGTATGAAGTGCGAAGCAATAACCACAATGATTGATCGTTTCTCTCTACAATCATGTGTTCGTCAAACACGCGAACGTCTTTTGGGACATCGCAGGCGCCTCGGATGCTCCAGTTTTGTCCGCTGTCAGTAGAAACGACAACCTTGGCGCTGTTGTCGGTTTTTCTCCACGTAGAGGCCGGCAGGATCCACTCTCCGGTGGAAAGAACGACTGGTTTTCCCATCATGACTCCATCGGTAAGGCGGCGAGGAGCGGACCAAGTTGGGTGTTCTGCATCAGGATCTTCGGCGATCATCGCCCATACTCCGGCGACCGAGCCGTCGTGTCCGATCGTTTGCGCCCAGAAAGACCAGAGTCTTCCCCTGGGATCCACCCAGATTTGCGGATCAAAGGCTCGAACCGGTCCTTCACTGTCTGGATCGATGACATGGGATTCCACCCACGTTATTCCATCATCGGCGCTGGTCGCTATTGCGACGTAATTGTTCTCATCCTCTCCCGGCGTCTTTCCCGCATACCATGTCGCCCAAAGGCGTCCTTGGGGGGTAATCGCCAAACTTGGAATGCCTTGAAAAGCTCTTGAGGGCGGAGCGTATTGTTGGTCGGGATAATCGATCACTTGCGGAGGAGCGAGAAATAATTCCTCCGCGTGGATCCATGAAGCAGGAGCGATCGCCGCCAGAATGAATAACGCGTTAAAAATTCGGTTCATTTTATCTCTTTGAATCATCTTATTCCTCTGTGGATAAAGGGATTTTTATCGAATTATGATATCAAAAATCTCGTCTCACTCGTATGGCTGATCCAAAACAATTTCCAAAAAATCAAAGATCATTAAGATTATTTCGTTGAACATCCTCATCGGGAAAGGTATTTTCGATCACTGAAAGATTATTCGAAACAAGTGTATAATGCCGCAAATCCACTCTATGCTTTTTGGATTTGTCTTTTGGGAAATGAAAATCATTTAACCTGTCAATTCAGAATTTCAAAATGGATCCATCAATGAAACAGAATCGTCTAGCCGTTGCTTCATGGTGCATGTATGATTTCGCCAATTCGCCTTTCACGACATTGGTCGTAACTTTTATTTTTTCACCCTTTTTCTTGACGGCTATTGTGGGAGATGATGTCCGAGGCACGGAATTGTGGTCAAGAGCGATTACTATTACCGCCATTTCGGTTGCTTTTCTTTCTCCAATTCTCGGAGCGATCGCCGACCGGGGAGGCTGCCGGAAACTCTTTTTGCTGTTCTGGACGGGCTTGGCGATTTTTGGAACCGCCAAATTATTTTGGGTCTTGCCGGGCGATTTTGACGATTCCGGCGCCATGATTCGCTCCGGTCAGATCGGGATGGCGATTTTTTGGGTGGTTGTCGCCAATATCGCTTACGAAATGGGCTGTGTGTTCTATAACGCCTTTCTCCCGGATATCGCCTCCTCGGATCGCATCGGCCGAATTTCAGGATACGGGTGGGCCGCCGGCTACTTGGGAGGCCTGCTTGCTTTGACGGTTGCGCTGTTTGGATTCGTCTTTCCGGAGCGTCCGTGGTTTGGCGTTTCCAAAGAGGCCTATGAACATATCCGAGCGACTAATTTGCTGGTCGCCGTTTGGTTTGCCGTATTCAGCATTCCAATTTTTCTTTGGGTGCAAGAGAATCGAATGAATTGCGTGCAGGGGCGGGGGAATGTGCTGCGCAGCAGTTTCCGGCAGTTGGCCGGTACTTTCCATGAAATAAAGCGTTACCGGCAAATTATCAAATTGCTTTTAGCTCGTTTATTTTACAATGACGGATTGATTACTATTTTTACCTTCAGCGGCATTTATGCAACGGGCACGTTCAAATTTACGACGACTGAAATTCTTGTATTGGCTATTGCTCTCAATATCGCCGCCGGTTTAGGAGCATTCGCCATGGGCTTTTTGGACGACGTGATCGGTGGAAAGCGCACTATTCAAATCAGCGTGGTGGGATTGGCTGTCGCGGCGGCTCTGGCGATGATTGCCCCGGGGAAATCATGGATCTGGATCGCGGGAATCCTGGCGGGAATTTTCTCCGGCCCCAATCAATCCGCCAGCCGTTCTTTAATGGCTCGATTTGTTCCTCCTCAGAAGGAAAATGAATTCTTCGGATTTTTCGCCTTTTCCGGAAAAGCGACCGCTTTTTTCGGACCGTTCCTGTTCGGCGTTCTGACGGCATGGTTCCAGACCCAGCGGGCCGGAATATTTATCGTAGTGGTTTTCTTTGTGATCGGCGGAGTGATTTTGCATTTTGTCGATGAAGAAGATGGTTTTCGATTGGCAAAATTGGATCGGTCAATATCACAATAGAGGGATTTGTCCTGTTTTCGTATTGCGCATCCTTTGATTTCCACTATAGTTATACGTAGATAAATCTGGATAAGTCTGTTTTTTCTGATTTGAATTGCTGTTTCTGGCTTGGAAGTCATGTCGAAGGATTATGTAACGAAAATTCTCATAGCAGATCGTGATCGCTATTTGATGGGATTGCTGCAGACCAATCTCAAAGAATGGGGTTTCGAAGTTGTTTACGCTTCCAATGAAAGTGAAGCCCGGCAGATTTTAAGCCAGAAGCATTCACCGCAGCTGGCTGTTTTTGACTTCACTATCGCAACCAGCATGGATGCGATTGATATCTGCCGTCAAATCAGCGAAAAAGAGCATGGAGTCTACAAATACATCATTGTTTTAGTAAACGAAGAAAATCAGGAAGATGTTCTGTATTCCATGGATTTTGGACCGGACGATTATCTAATCAAGCCTTTCAATATTCATGAATTTCACTTCCGGCTCAATACCGCCCAACGAATCATCCGATTTCAGGAAGATCTGATTCGAGAACGGGAAAATCTGAAAAAAATGTCCATGCATGATTCCCTGACTCGATTATATAATCGGGCGGCGATCATGGATTTTTATTTGAGAGAACTTTCCCGCTGCCAGCGTCGAAACAGTTTCTTGAGTTTGTTCATGGTGGACATAGACTATTTCAAGTCAATCAATGATTCTCACGGACATCTTGCGGGAGACGCCGTGCTGCGCGAGGCGGCCCATAGGATTTCCGACTCGCTGCGCCGCTATGATGCCGTGGGGCGCTATGGGGGCGAAGAATTTTTAGTGATTGTCCCTCATTGCGATCAACTTCAGGCAAAGCAACTGGCAGAGCGAATACGCACGCGAGTTTCTTCCAAACCTTTTATGATTGAGAAGAAAGAAATCTTCGTAACAATCAGCATTGGCGTTTCCGCTTGCCAAGGGAGGAATGATTCAACGCCGGAGAAATTGATCCAACTGGCGGATCAGGCGCTTTATGCTGCGAAGAATTCAGGGCGTAATCGCGTTGAACTGAGCAAGGCCGTTCTGGGCGCCTAATCGAATCGATCAGCAAAATCAACCGTCGAGAATTTTTTTCAATCGGATCCGGTTTCTTCAAGCCGTCTTAAATCAACCATTTATCTATGTCTTCTTTTTTCTCTATCAGGCTCCAGTCGTTTTTATCGAATCGCTTCATCAAAGATCTCGGTTTGTGCTGTCTCTTTTTTTTCCTTTTTTATTTTCATCGCGCTCAAGTTTTTTCGGGGGACGGCGCTTTGATCGCGCGCATGACGGAAGGCGGAAAATGGCTGGTTCAAAATGAACTGGCTTCTCAGGCTATTCTCCAAGGCGCTTATCAACTCTTTTCGCCATGGCGGCTTTCGGCCATGGAAATCATGAATCTTGCTTCCTGTTTAGGGGGGGCGTTGGCCGTTTGGATCCTGCTACAGTATTCTCGATTATTGAATGCGTCGGTTGGGTGGGCGCTGCTGCTGTTTTTCTCGTCCGGCTTCTCCATCTATACGTGCGGCCATACTGAATACTATCCCCTTGTATTGCCCGCCATGCTGTTGTACGGATATCTGAGCGTTCTCTATCTGCGAGGCCGACTTGGGATTACGCTAGTCGCCTTGACTTTCCTCGCGGCAGCCGGATTTCATTTCGCTATGCTGATCGCGCTGCCTTCTCTTTTCCTCCTTCCCTGGCTTCGGAAGCGCCGCCGCGATTGGCTTTCGATAGGAATTTGGCTTATCTTATTGGCCCCTTTATTCTTGATACGCAACAATCCCCAAATATTAGGTCACAAGGCGGCGGGTTTATCGCCGGCATGGAATTTTCTCTCTTGGCTTCCCTATGAAGGGATGGATCGGTATTACGCTGTTCTACAGTGGGGGCATTGGGCGGATTGGATGTACGCTTGGGCGATGCGCTCCTGGATTTTCTGGCCGGCTGTCGTGTGTCTGGTCGCTGTCAACGGACTAAAAACCCTGTTCGATCAAGAACGTTTTTTCCTTCTGATTTATACTCTCTCCTTTACGATTTGGACGATGCTTTGGCACCCCGACTTGGGCGTCGAAGCCGATTGGGATTTATTCGCGATTGAAGCGGCGCCTTGCCTCATGCTTCTTTTGACGTATATCCCGGCAATATCAAAACGAAATTGCTTTTATTACATGCTTCTGGCCTGCTGCATCGTCTCAATAGTAATTAACTATTTGCATATTCGGCAAAAAATGGGGGATCATCGTCTCGGGTATGGAGCGATGCAGATAAAAACGCCTGCGCCGATCCAAACATCGTTCACGCTTCGCGGCCTGAATCGCCCCTTATCGATGCCGCGAATCCGTGAGGGCGTCTATTCAGCCAAATTAATCGATCAAACGCATCGCTGCGTGTATGAGATGTACATTTGGGTTGATCCCGGAGGGATAACCGAGGTGAAAATCGAATGATCTTCACATAGAAACTCGGATAAGATTCCACCCTCATCCAAAAAAGGATCTTATCAAAGAATTTCAATTGTCTTTATGTTGTGTTTTTATGTTGATTTTCCAGAAGAGACTGGGCGTTTTCGCCTAGAATGGATTTCAACTCATCATCGCTAAAACTTAAAGATTTAAGGTAATCGACGTCTTTTTTTTGATCGGCCCAGGGAGAATCGGTTCCAAACAAAATACGATGTACTCCGTGTTTTCGTACGAGCGCAACAAAATCTTCATCGGGAAAATGGCCAAGCGAATATGATGTGTCTAAGTAGACGTCCTCGCCGGCCAGATCCTTCGATACTTCTTCCCATTGCTGGAAGCCTCCCATGTGCGCGAGGATGAGCGTAAGTCGGGGATATTTGTCCTTCAATCGAGCAAAATCAATTGGGGCGCTGTTTATTGTGGGAATGCCGATATCGTACCCGGCGTGAAACAGAACGATCATACGATTGGCTTGAAGCGCTTCATATAAAGGGGTAAATCGCGGGTCGTCGGGGCGGCATTGATGATATTCCGGATGAATTTTGACGCCGGGAAAGCCGCGCTCCGCCAGATCGTCTGCCAACTTCGATAAATCATCGCAGTCGGGATGCACCGCTCCAAAAGATACCAATCGCTCCGATCGAAGGTTTTCAACAAATGTATTGATGCTTTGAACCTGGACCGGTTTGGTTGCAACCGGCTGCAGCCAACTTTTGTCGATTCCCGCTTCATCCATGGATTGCAGCAGGCTGGCGCAACGGCCGTCAATCGCTTCTTGGATGCCGGCCTCCTTCGCCATTTTGGGAACGGCCTTCAAAGCCAACTCGTCGGGGAAAATATGAGTGTGGACGTCAATAATCATTGGATTGAACAAATTCTTCTTTCGTTAACGGCTCATAGCCATGCAATGCGTCTTAAAAAAAAGTAATCATAATGAGCAGGTTCTGTAAGGGCGAAAATTGTTTTTGATGGAAAATCGGGCAAAATATCTCTCAGGATTAGCATGAACAAAAATTTCACCTGGATGCTCCGTCTACGAACTGAGCCATTGAGCGATGCGAGCCGTGATTAGTTTCCGGATGGTCGACATAAATTTAGATTCGCCCATGGCGTCTCTTTGTTTAATAAGGGATTCAGGCGGATCGGCGTATTTTGCCGCTTCTAACAAGAATTTTCTCACTTCATCGATCGTCTTGATTTCCGCTTTTAAACAACTTTTTTGCTCTGCAAGAACGTTCGCTAAAGATTGAAAATAACCGGTGGAAATAGATCCCTTAACCTCTTCCAATTCCAAGCCGCGTTGTCTGATCGCTATGATGACCTGCAAGAGCGCTTTCGTCTTGGCCGGATCAAGTTTGAAATCGGATTTGGAAAACAGCGGGATAAGCCCTTTATGCAAATATTGTAGGAAATCGTCAATCAATTTATATTCGATTCGGTAAATCATTTGCTGGGATTCAAGGGAATCGTGCAATAGATGGATATGACGAATGACTTTGAAAAGCACCTGATTGTGGGTAACGTTTCGTTCATGCATCATATCGATGAAATTCTTTTTCAGATTGTAAATTTCTATCGATGTTGCCGGTAGGCGGTTTTCATGTTTGCGCAGACGATCCGATATTTGACTGCGCTCTGTCAAACTGAATTGGTTATGGCAGATCGTAAAAAGAAAATAGGATAACTTTTTACAGAGTTTGGCCGAATTGAGACTGTCGTTATAACTTTCTGTATCGGTTGTGCTTAAATAATCATTTAGAAGATCGTCACCTTCGAGAATCGCCTTTTTTTCTCCCAAAATCCGCTGGGAAAAGAGTTTGTATTTGATGGAATTTTTTAACGTGATTTCAATATTGTCAAAAACGTCTTTCCCGCCCGGGCAGTGGGATAAAATCTCATTGCGTTTTACATCAGGATAAATACGCATGTATTCATCGGCGATATCTTCTTGCAATTGTTTCGCAGTTTGAATATAGGCTTCCATAATAATCCGATTTTATACCGATCATGCGATACTTTCCAAGTAGTAAAAACATCGCGGCGCACTTGCTCATTATTTGATAAGTATTGAATATTACCATAAATAGGATTTAAAATCATCCATATTTTTCATTCACTTGATTATGGAGAGGTATGTTGGAGGGTGAGAGCCTAACCTGAACGAGTTCATTCTCAATGAGGTAATGGTATTACGAATTTCGTTTATCATGAAGGAAGAGGGCGCCGATGGTCTTCGATTTTATGTTTTTTGGATTAAAAATCTTTTTGTTTGTATTTTTCCAAGTATAATTCCATTACCAATAACCGGATTGCATCATGATAATACTGCAATGGAACGCTATTAAAGCGATTAAGGTGAGGGGAAAACCCCACAATATAAAAAAAGAAGGAGAAGCCGATGATTAATCCGAAATTGCAGGATGCGCTGAATAAGCAGATCAATGCAGAACTGTATTCCTCTTACTTGTATTTTTCCATGTCCGCCTTCTTTGAAGACAAGAATTTGAAGGGAATGGCGCATTGGATGAAAATGCAGGCGCAGGAAGAAATGGTGCATGTTTTGAAATTTTGCGATTTTTTGAATGACCGGGGCGGGCGGGTTCTGCTGGATGCCATCGACAAGCCGCCGGCCGAATGGAATTCGCCGCTTCATGCTTTTGAAGAAGCGTATAAGCATGAACAAAAAGTGACCGCTTTGATCAATGATCTGGTCGATTTGGCCGTCAGCTTAAAGGATCATGCGGCGAACAGCTTCCTCCAGTGGTTTGTAGATGAACAAGTGGAAGAAGAAGCTTCGGCGGATGAGATCGTCCAGAATTTGAAACTGGTCGGAGAGCATCCCCAAGGATTGTTTATGTTGGATAAGGATCTCAGCTCTCGATCCGCCCCGTCGCTGACAGCTGCTGATGGAGAATAGCGGCGGCAATGGACGGAATCCTGCCTTTGTTTAACTGAAATTCAATCGATTTGAGATCGGAATCTTCCTCGCCCGTTTCCATTGGGAGCGGGCGAGCGATTTTTAAACTTGTCATGAAAAGACGGCAGGCGTTTATCGCGCGACCTTCCATCCTATCAAGCCATTTTCGTATGATATTTCCCTCCAAAGCACTCGCCAGTTTATAACACGCAAACATGAAAATCAGATGGAAAGATGGAATCCTGAAAATTCTTCAATCAGAGTGTAATTCGTCAAAGCCGTTGGAAGAAAAAAAATCGTATGATAGATTGAATAGCCGTCGTGATGTTCTGCGGTGAAAGTGAGGGAGCCAAGGATGACTGATTCTTGGATCCATTGCGTTTGTCTTTTTCATTTTCATTTCATGGGAGAAAAATTATGAAAGAAAAATCCACACAAGGCGTTCGATGCCAGCCCAATCGCCGATCATTTATGATCAACAGCGCGGGAATGCTTTTGGCGGCAAGTTTTATAGGGTCGAAAAAAGGATTCGCAGCCGCTTCCGACATCTCTTCTCCCGTTCATGCCGCTTCGAATTGGCTTCTCGATGAATGGAATCCACATACCCCCTTCCTCGTGTGGGGAAAACCTTTGCGCGTCCAGCCGATTCTCATGTACGCTACTCCCCAGCCCCAAAAAGAGAGTTCGTGGAGATCGTGGGGCGGCGTCCTGACCGAAGAATCGGCGGCGGAGGAAATCGATCGGATTACTCGTGAACTGCGCGCCATGGCGGAAGACGCCGAATTTCCTCTGCAGATTTATCCTCCCGTAAAAGTCAAATCCCCCGAAGAAGCGGAGCGCGCCCTGCAAAGCGAACACGACGTGACGCTAGTCTATCCCGCGTCGGGATCGGGTCGTTTGCTGGAGGCCTGCGTCCCAAAAAATGGAGACGCCGTCTTATTTGTTCGACATCGCTCCGGCCCGCTTTATTACTGGTATGAAGCTCTAAGCGTCGCTTATCTGAAAACCGATCAAAGCGATGCGCCCGTCCGGTTGGGCGACGCCCATGTGAATGACGTCGTGGTCGATGACTACGGTGAGGCGCTGTGGCGGCTTAGGGCGTTATATGGCGTCAAGAATCTCTTGGGATGCAAAATTGTCGCGTTGGGCGGCGAATGGGGTAAATACGCTTCGGACGCTCCGCAGATCGCCCGCGATAAGTTCAAGATGGAGATTATCAACATTCCTTATGAAGATGTTGAAAAGCGAATCAAAAGCGCCTTGGCCGATCCTCAAAAAATGGCGTTGGCGGAAAAATGGACGGACAGGTATCTCACGCTGCCTCAAACCACCTTAAAAACCGAAAAGCATTTCGTTGTGAACGCTTTTATTCTGTATCGGATCTTTAAAGAATTGATGTGGGAAAATCAAACGCCTCTGTTTACTATCAAAGATTGCATGAAGACGATTATCCCCATCTCTAAAACCACTGCATGCCTTTCGCTGGGGTTGATCAACGACGAAGGGCTCTTCACATTGTGCGAATCCGATTTCGTCGTGCTGCCGGCGGGGATTCTTCTGCGCCATATATCGGGAAAGCCTGTTTTTATGCACAATTCCACTTTCCCCCACAAAGCGGTTGTCACTTGCGCGCACTGCTCCGCGCCGCGCCGCATGAACAGCGATCGCTATGAACCAACGACCATTATGACGCATGAAGAATCCGATTTTGGCGCGGCTCCCAAAGTGGAGATTCCTCGTGGTCAGGAATTGACTTTCATCGATCCCGAATATACTAAAGGCCGCTGGGTGGGCATTTGCGGTAATGTGCAGGACAACCCCTTTTACCCGATTTGCCGATCGCAGCAGGATGTTCGGATTCAAGGGCAATGGAAGAAACTGCTGAATGAGGTGCGCGACTCGCATTGGCTGATGGTTTATGGCGACTTTTTGAAGGAAGCGGGCTATGCGGCGCGCAAACTCGGGATTCTCTGGGACAACATATCGGATGCATAAAATCCAAGGATGGATCGTTGAATCATCGCGCTTCGCCTTATTTACATGGTTTTACATAGTGAGGCGCTCCATCACTTCTTCGGGAGAAATCTGGTCGGCGGGGGCGATTTGGAGGATGGTTTGATCGCGGTAGATTGCAATGCGGTGAGAAACATTCATTACTTCGTCCAGGTCGGAGGAGATGAGAAGAATGGCCATGCCTTCTTCAACCAAGCGGCTGATCATGCGAAACATCTCTTCGCGCGATCCTACGTCCACTCCGCGCGTAGGTTCGTCCAGGATCAATATCTTGGGATTCTTCTCCATCCAACGCCCGACCAGGACTTTCTGCTGATTGCCGCCCGAAAGAGATGAAATTTCCTGTTCAGGATCGGCCAGTTTGACGCCGAATCCGTCAATGGCGCGCTGCACTATATTGCGCCGTTCTCGATAGTCGGGAAAAAATCCCGAGTTCCAATAGCGAGTCCAAGGGATGGCGAGATTGAAAGCGACGGATTGAATCATCACCAATCCCTCTTTTCGGCGGTCTTCCGGCGCCAAGACGACGCCCGCCTCGAGCGCATCGCCGGGGCTTCGAATTGAGATTGGACGGCCGTCAATCAGAATGTCGCCCGAGTCGATTGAATCGATGCCAAAGAGGGCGCGAGCCAATTCCGTCCGGCCGGCGCCGACCAGGCCTGCCATGCCTACTATTTCTCCGTAGCGCAGTGTGAAACTGACATCGCGGATCGTCGGGCTTTTTAGATGGCGTACTTCCATCGCTATGTTTCCGGGTGCGCTGGAAGGGCGGTGAAAGTGGTCGATGATATCGCGCCCCACCATCCATTTGACTAGCTGTTTGTGATCGATTTGGGAGGCGAGTTGCGTCCCCATCGATTTCCCGTCGCGCAGCACTGTGATGCGATCGGCGATTCGGGCAATCTCTTCGAGGCGATGGGAAATGTAAATAACGCCTACGCCCTGATTTCTCAGTCGGTGCAGGGAATCGAAAAGCGCTTCAGTTTCAGCTTCGGAAAGCGAGGATGTTGGTTCGTCGAGTATCAGAATGCGAGCGTGTTGAGAGAGTGCGCGGGCGATTTCCACCAGTTGGCGGTGAGCGGCGCTCAGTTCATGCACCGGCTTGCGGACGTCGCGCAATTCATCCAAACCGAGTTCATGAATCAATGTTCGCGCTTTATTCTCCATGGCGCGCCGGTCGAGCCGCAGCCGCGAACCGGGTTCGCGGCCAAGATAGATATTTTCGGCGATCGTCAAGTTGGGGGCGAGCGATAGTTCCTGATGGATGACGCGAATGCCGCTTTGATTGGCGTCGGATACGCCGGCGATTGAAACAGGGCGTCCTTCAATGTGGATGGATCCCGCGTCGGGATGATATATCCCGGCGAGGATTTTGATCAGCGTCGATTTTCCAGCCCCGTTTTCGCCAAGCAGAGCGTGGATTTCTCCGGCGCGCAATTCGAAATCGACGCCGTCAATCGCCGCGACGCCTCCGAAGCGTTTAGTCACATTTCGCAGCGATAAAAGAGGCGCGGTCGAAGACGTTTCGATGGAATTACTCATCTTTCAAATATTGATCGGCGTTCTCCGCATCGATCAAGGCGACGCGAACTTTGATTTCTTTTTCGACCGGCTGTCCCGAAAAATGAGTATAAAGCGTTTCCGCCGCTTTGATGCCGATTTCTTTGGGAAATTGGGCGGAGGTGGCGAGCATCTTGCCGGCCAGAATCGCCTTCAGCGCCTCTTGGGCGCCGTCGACGGCGACGATTTTTACATCGGCCAATTTCCCCGCCGATTCCAGGGCCGATACGGCGCCTAATGCGGTGGGATCATTGATCGAAAAAACGGCGTTGATGCCGGGATTGCGGCCGATGATGTCGCGCATGACTGGTCGAGAACTTTCAGTCGTGCCGCGCACTTCCTGCTTATCGACGATTTCCATATCGGGAAATTCTTGAAGAACTTCCAAAAATCCGGCTACGCGATCGATGCAGGCTTTATTGATCGATTGCTCCAGGACGGCGATTTTGGCCGGACGGCGGACATCGGCGAGTTTGCGAGCCGCCAATCGACCCGCTTCGATGTTGTCGGAGGCTACGATGGATAACACCAGATCCTTGTCTTTAACCGGGGCATCGACAACGATGCAGGGAATTTTTTTTTGCTTGGCTTCGATCAGGCTTCCTTTGACGCCTTCCCAGTTGACGGGATTGATGAAGATGGCGGCGGCGCCCTGCATCACCAAATCGGAGATGTCATTTTTTTGCTTCAGGCTGTTCCATTGTGCGTCCAAGGTCACCAGCCGGTCGCCGTGGGATTCGATGATCTCTCGCAAGCCTTCATTGAGATCGACAAAAAAGGGATTGTTCATCGATTGAAAACTGACGCCGATCAGGCGGCCTGTTTCGGCGCTCTCTCCATCTTGGCCGGCGTCATCGGCGCATCCACCGATCAAGGCGATGCATAATACAGATAAAACGAATATTTGAATTCGTCGGAGGAAAAAGGTCATGATTGATATCTCCCTATCGCAATCTTCTGATTCATCGAAGCCAAAAAATTTTTTGCATGAATAAACTTGGTTATTGTACCGCAGCGGGTGGGAGGTTTCCAAGGAGGAGGGAGCGGCTAAACGACGCCCTTGAACTGCAGAAACCGGTCGAACAAAGGCGTTTTTCGTATATTCAGATGTTTATAATCGAATCGTTTCCCGTCTGGATCTTCCTGCATTTCCAAAAGGCCGAATTTTTCGAGAGGCGAGAGGATTCGAAGATAAATTTGAGGTTGAATCACTGATATGTCGTGGGTGCGCTGCGCTTCTTCTATGGTAATCGGCAAAACCATTCGATTCAGCAAGGATTCAAACGGCGTCCAGTCTTGCGCGTGCTTCGATAATTGATAAAAAGAAAAGGCGATCAGCGACTGCAGGGAGGGATTGTCGCCGCATCCGTCCAAGTAAGATAAATTGAAATTCTGGAAAAAAACCTTAAATATTTGGGCGAAGCATTCACCGGCGCGATTGGGATCGACGACTTTTTTGCCCTTTTGGGTGATGGAAAACCATTTATTGCGCAATTTGATATATCCGGCCAGATCAAGCATGATTCGCGTGAGATGCACCGGCATGGCATCGAATTCGTTCAACACTTTATTATATCGTTCCGTTATGCGTCTCTCCTCCTTATCGATCGTCATTTTCTGATACATTTGGCCGACGAATTTTCGATTCAGGTTGCCGCTGACGGTTGCTTTGGTCTTGCCTTCCTCCAGAAGAACATTCAGAAAAATCTGGGAATTTTGAAAATACGTCGTGTGACAAACGTCTTCATGACTCAAATTTGATTGGATTTGAATGAGAGAATTGGAATCGCTCCAATCGGCATTCAACAGATGGAACAAATGTTCCGGAGAAAATCCGCCCAGTTCTTCTTGCGGCTGCCGGTTGTAATCCAATCGGGCTTTCTCGAGAGCCTCGTTGATTTCATCAAATGTCTTGTTGGAACTGTTTTGGATGACTTCTTCAATTCGTTTTTCCAAATCGAGAGGGTAGTCGCAAACATTCTCGTATTCTTGCTCGTCGAAGAGAGATTCGTCGATTTCATCCCATAATTCCTCTTCGCCGTCGGTGTAGGTGTCAAGAATAGTCCGCATGCGTGCGAAGATCGCAATCCAAGTCTTTCGCTTTGATTCCTCTATTGCTTGTTCAGATTCGACTAAGGCGATTTCCGTCAGTTCATCCAGTTCATCCAATGTAAGAGGAAGATGCATCCCCTCTTTTTTGGGCGCGGCGTTTTCCAGTTTTTTCTTGAGAATCGCAGGAATCGGCGCTTCGGAGAATATCAAACGCCATTCGTGAGGATCAAAAAACAATGGAACCGTATCGCCGGGATTAATCCGTATGCGATCCATATCAATATTATCCCTTCGTTTTGCAAAATGGCTTCATTTTGCCCTTCTTATTCTTCGTTCTTATAATTTTCCGTCAAGGTTAGATCCGACATCTTTGAATGATTCCAAGTCTTTTGATTGAATCTCGGTTGATCTTCAAGCGGAGATGGTTCTTCATCGGGAGAAATTTGATGATTTGAAACGGACGGCGTCTTATCCTTCCTTTGGATATGCTGATTGAATGCGCTGAAATGCTCAAGGGAGGATGCGATTTTTTAAATGCCAAGTATTTTTATCGAAAAATGTATTTTTGTCAGAAAATAGGACGATTGAACAGGAGCGGCAAAACAGAATGTTCTCTTGAAATCAGACGGATATGGCCGAAGAATTGTAGAACCATGCAGAAAGATCGCAGTGGTCGAATATTTTTTTTGGGGATGAGAAAATCATGGATACATGGCGTTCGAAACTTTTCTTCCTCCTTTTCCTGTTAACCGGCGCCGCCTCGGGCGGCTTTTCCGCCGATCCAGCAATGCAATCCGCGCTCAATCAAATCACGGAAGATGGCATACGGCAGCATGTGAAATATCTCGCGAGCGACGCTTTGGAAGGGAGGGGCGTGGGTTCGAAAGGCGAACAACTGGCTGTTGATTACATCGCCGAACAATTCAAATCGATGGGCCTGAAGCCGGGAACTTTGGACGGCTCCTACTTCCAGAAAGTTCCGATGATCGGATTGACGGCCGATCCGTCAATGTTTCTGCAATTTCACTGCGATTCCTTGACTGTTCTAGGCCGATACGGCGTCGATTATATCGCCAATTCAACCTGGCAGACGCCGCAAATCAACCTTTCGAACAAAGAGTTGGTTTTTGTCGGCTATGGCATCCAAGCGCCGGAATTCGGATGGGATGATTACAAAGGCGCCGATCTGCGCGGAAAAATCCTGCTTTTCATGAACAACGATCCCGATCAAGGAGATCCGGAATTCTTCGGTGGAAAAGCCAGGCTTTATTACGGACGATGGACATACAAATACGAGATGGCGGCCAAAATGGGCGCTGACGGCGCCATCATCATCCATACGACTCCTTCCGCCGGATATCCCTGGCAGGTTGTGCAATCCTCTTGGATGGGCGAACGACTGCATCTGTTGCTTTCCGAGCCCAGAACCAAAATGGAAGCCTGGGTGACCGAAGATAAAATCCGGCGAATCTTGATGATTCAGAACATCAAACTGGACGATCTGTACGCGGCGGCGGAAAAGCCGGATTTCAGGCCGGTTGAATTGGGCGTAACCGTCTCTATTAAAATCAATACGGCGATGCGCGAATTGGAAGGCGCGAATGTTTTAGGATTGCTGCCGGGGAAAGATCCGCAAAAGAAAAATGAAGCGGTAATCGTGACGGCGCATCATGACCATCTTGGCAAGGGGAAGCCGATCGATGGGGATGATATTTATAATGGCGCTTTGGATAATGCATCGGGAGTCGCCATGATGATGGCTGTTGCCAAAGCCTGCGTCAGCATGCCGACCGCTCCCGATCGCTCGATGTTGTTCTTATCGGTTACGGCGGAGGAGGCGGGGCTGCTCGGTTCGAGCTATTATTCCATATTTCCCACATTTCTTCCTGCAAGCATTGCGGCGGCTTTCAATATCGACGGCGTCAATATCTGGGGAAAAACCAAAGACATAACCGTTTTGGGATGGGGAAAGACTACGATGGATCCCATCATTTGCGCTCTCGCCGATCTGCAGGGACGAGTTGTGCGGCCGGACCAAATGTCGGAGCAGGGATTGTTTTACCGCAGCGATCATTTCAGTTTCGCCAAGATCGGCGTTCCCAGCCTCATGTTCGATGCGGGATTCGATTTTGTCGGAAAGCCGGAAGGCTGGGGGAAAAAGCAAATCGACGAGTATATCGAGAAGCGCTATCACCAGCCGAGCGATGAATACGACCCTGGTTGGAACTTGGAAGGCGCGATTGAAGACGCGAAGTTGATTTTCCAAGCGTTATGGCAGGTCGCTTATCAAAATGAGATGCCGCAATGGATCCCCGGCGACGAGTTTGAATCCATTCGCTTGAACGATCTGCAACAGAATGAATAAGGAATGTCCTCTCGCCTTGAGAAATCGTCAAAGCGAGAGGACATGGATCTTCTATCATTTATTCATCGGTGGACGATTGGCGGTCCGCCGGTTTATTCTCCCCTTTACTGCGGGGTGATCGAATCGGAAATCGATACATCCACGGTTCCATCTTTTTTGATCAGGGCTGTTGCATAACCTTGGCGAGTTGGAACTTGGATGGAGTAACGATCGTCTCCGATCGCCAATTTCGCTTCACCGCTGATGCTCTCCGATGTTTTGTGCGGCCGCAATACCGTGATGAAAACGGCCTCTTTCTGCGGTTGGCTGGTTTTCGCCGTTAAATGATATTCGGTGAGCCGAATGCGCGGGCGCGGCGGCGGATCGAACTGATCGGTCTGGCTGATTTGCAGATCGAGCGGCCATAAAAAATTCACTTTACAGGACGCTTTACCATTTTCAGCGCGGATATCGTGTTGATTGTTGATTTTCATTTCGGTGGGCGCATGCAGACGCCATTCGAAGGAAGCGTCCCCGGGAGCTTTCAATTCGTCGAGAAGAATGACGGCGTCCGGCTTGATGAATAAAATCCGCCGCGTGAATCGTTCGAGTTTTCCGAAATAGGCGTCGGACGCTTCGCCGGCGACATAGTCATATATTGCACTTGTTTTGAATTCCGTAATCCTGCCTTGCGCTTCCGCCGAATGCCCGGTTTGACCTTCGCCGTTCACTGTGATGCAGTTTGTGGAGCGCGTACTCCACATCCATTTTTTATGGTGCTCGCTGCCGTATATGTCGCGGCGGCCGGTGCGAATGAAAAGGCGTTCCCCGAAGGCGTATAAAAGGAACGAGTTATTGGATTCATACCCGTGGCTTTGCGTTCCAAAGGGGCTGCTTTTGAAGATCACTTCGACATTATCCCCGGCGTCGAGAAGGTTCGAGTTCAACATAGCCTGGCCGGTTCCCCAAAAGCATCGCGAAGCCGGCAGATCGGTGGGCGCTTTGCTGTCTACTTTCGGGAGCGCCCCGCGGATGAATCCAATGTATCCTCCTTCGCTTTCCGCGCCTCCGTTGGCCTCAACGTACCATTGCCAGTAGGGATTCTGCGCTTGAGCGGCGAATATCGACATGATGCCGCGGTTGTCCTGCGATCGCCGTTGGGCGCATAAGTCGCCGAAACCTCCGCCTTGCGTTCCCGGCGGCTGCAGATACATGGGATAATATCCCACTTGCGAAAAGTACGGTTTATCAAAAGCGTTGATGCCCATGGCCGCTCGCATAACGTCCGCCCACCAGGTAAATCGGTTGATGTAACTGCGCCAGTACGATACGCCTTCATGCCAGCCTCCATCGTCATCGCTCCAGACCGGGTAAACGCTTGTGAAGACATTGGCGGCGAACCACGCCCAATCTTGCGCCTCGGGAATCTCTCCCAAAAACGCAACGCCGATCTCGCCCAGGAAATGCCAGGCGCGATTGCTGTGGCTGGAGTAGGGGCGCCATAGATGGCGAGGGCAAAGATGATCGTACATCTCGCGGCCGCGCTCGGCCATCACTTCGCGGCAAACAACTTTCTCTTGGTCGCTCAACAGGTCGTTGACGAACGTATAGGTTCGCGAAAAATAATAGTTGTAAGGCATTCCCGCTTCATCGTTGTACCGATAGCCGGTCGATCCGTGCGGATCCCATTGGGCGCATTCCATCAGGATCCGGCGCGCTAACTGGCCGTATTTTTCCTGCCCTCCCAGAAGCCGGGTGAAGGCCAAGGTCGCCGCGCCGTTTAGAGCGCGAATTGTGTAAGTGCGGTTGCCCCACCACATTTCGCGCCAATCTTCGCCTCCTCGCTCCATGCCGTCGGGGTATAAAGGCGGCTCTTGAGTCGGCGGCGGATTTTGAAGAATTTTTTCCGACGCCGCTGCGAGCTCGTCATACTGATTTTTTAAGTCGGTTCTCGCGCGTCGGCGCAGGTCTTCCATCTGCTCCGGCCGGACGAATAAGCGCGGGTGCGTCTCGGGGATGCGGGCGATTAAATCTTCTTTCTCAGGCAGAGGCAAAGCGCGAGCGTCCAAGTGGATTGTAAATTCCCGGATTTTGCTCCAGTCAGATGTCCTTCCATCTTTGCTCACAAATCGAAAACGCCAATGCCATTTTCCTTTATCAAAGGTGCGAGGCGGCGTATGAACGTTGTATTCGATGCCGTTCGCTTGGTAAGCGACGCTCGCAAAATGGGATTCACGCGAGCATTGAACTTCATAACTCTTCGCGCTCGATTGTGGACGCCAAACGAAGGCCGGCGGGGTTGTCATGATTTCTTCGCCGGCTTCCGGGTGAAATCCCCATTCGCCGGCGGCCGCCGGCGCGTCGTTGATCTCCAGCGGCTCTTGGCTCAATCCCGGCAGGGCGCTTATGATCGTAAAAAGAAGAAATGAAAAGACGGTCAATTTTTTCATGGTTCATCCTGACCTGTTTTTAGAGTTTTTGAGAAGCGTGATGAGGATCATGGAATTTTTAAGAATTGAACAAACGCCATTTCCCTTCAAAAAACACAACGCTGGGATCTTTGATGGAATAGCAGAGATCATCGGTGCGCTGCAAGGGAGAAATCAGCGGCCGGTTGACCGTCCATTCGAATAGTCCCTCGGTCAGCGAATTCTCTCCGGCGGAAAGAGGAGGGATCGGCGCTAAAAAGAGGATGGAGAGAGCCCATAAGCGAAGCATCCAATCGCTTCGTAGATTGATCGCCGCGGCGGCTCGGATGTAACTGGCTCATGGGCTTCCTCTCCTATGGATAGATATGGCTTATTTCGCTTTGGCCCATTGTTTTTGAATGAACGATAAACTGTTTTTCGCCAGGTTGTCGTTCGTATCGAAAAGATCCCGCCAAATGCAGGTGGCCGCCGCCAGCTCGGGCAGAGCGCTGCTGAACGCTTCGACGGTGCACCAGTTGTTGTACTTGATCTTCTTTAAAGTATTAAAGACTTCGCCGAAGCGGATATGGCCCGATCCGGGAACGCCGCGGTGATTTTCGGAAATATGCACATGCGCAATATAATTCCCAACTTCTTCCATGGCCTTGGAAACATTCTCTTCTTCGATATTGGCGTGGAACGTATCGAACATGATTTTAAAGTTGGGATGATCGACTTCTTTGGCGAATTGGGCGGCGTCGCCGATGGTGTTGATGAAATAAGTCTCAAATCGATTGATGGCTTCCAGCGCCAGAATCGCACCGGTTTTTTCCGCCATGGCGGCGACTTTTTTCATCATATCGACTCCCCATTTCCACTCGTCGTCTGTGCGGCGGCGTCCGACGAGAAGCCCGACCGGCGATGTGAAGGGGCCGGCGATTACCTCGGCGCCCAGGATGTCCGCCGTTTCGACTGTCTTTTTCATAAACGATAGTGCTTGGCGTCTTACCGCCGCATCTTGGCTGATGGGATTCGCTTCCGGCGGAACGCAGGAAGTGATCGTGCATTTCAGCTTCAATCGATCCAGATGCTTCCGCAGCCGCTTGCATTGCGCTTTATCGAACGAAAAGATGGGAAACTCCACGCCGTCATAACCCAACTCCGCCAATTTTTCCAGTATTTCAATATGCTCGTCGGTAATGGCCGCGTTCCACAGTAATAGGTTTAATCCGATTTTCATTTTGTTGATCCTCCTGAAATGGGTTGAGCAAGATTTGCTGCATAACCTGTTTTTTTTCTATGATAAATTCCCAAAATATGTTCCTAGACGCTCTGACATTGAAAGGCTTGATAGAGACATTATTCTTTCTGCCGCCGGTCATTATCAAGATTTTTTTTCAAAAATTCCGGTTCGATGCTCGAAGGAACGCCCCCTTCGGGAACCTCCAACTTCGCCGTCCAATAGATGGCGTTCAGTACAATTGTGCGAAAATTGTCATTTCCCCAGTTCTCATGGAAATGTCCGCCGGTGAATCCGAAGCCGCGCCCGCCGTTTCGTCTTTCCGCGCACCAGGCGACGATCTCCGGCCGGCCGGGATGTTCTTTGGCCGCTTCCGTCCCGCGTACTTCGTCGGGAGGCGTCGCGATCAAAAGCGGAGTGACGCCCCGCATTTCCGGCCGGAAGCGCATGTTGAAATACCATTCGTCTTTGAGCGTGAACGGCTTCAGGCCGCTGGTGATCGGGTGCTCGGGAATTTCCTTGAATTCCGCCGTCCAGATGGGATTCGTGGAAAACGGTCTTTCATAATACCCTCCGATCCAACGCAGCAATTCCCGCCCGCCGCGATCTTTGGGAACTTCCACGGCGTAATGCAGAATTACCAATCCTTTCCCGTGTCTCATCTGCTCGCGAAGCTGCTCCAGATGGTTGTCTTGAATGATGGGATTCCCGCCGCCTCCATCGCAGAAAATGAGGATCGCATCAGCATTGTCAAAGGCGGTCGGATCATCCGGCCAGCCGTCCATATAGACGGAACTGAGCGTCTCCGGCAAGGGATCCAGGCAGGATTTCAATAAAAGGCATCCGGCGTTGTGTTCGTGCGTTCCATGGCTGTGGCTGCGCTTGCCCGCAACCATTACTACTTTCTTTCTATCCTGCAAAGAGTGGCGCTTCAGTCGTATGTCCTTGAATTGAACCGTCATCGGCGGTCCGGAGTGAATCTGCAGCGCCAGGATGCCCGAGCGATATCCCTTGGGATCGTGATCAATCACTTCCGCCGTGATTTGATCGTTTACTTTTTGGATCAAATGGGGGCCGCGCGCAATGATCGTGTAGGTGTTCCAATCTTCCTGCTTCACCGACTCGTATAGCGCATCGGCGTCGCCGACCTGCTCGGATTTTATTCGCCCCTGTTCATCGATGATCGTTTTTTGTCCGCGTCGAGCCAGCGGGCCTCGGCCGTGTTCGTCATAACACGCTCCCATCCATTGCTTCCCCGATTCAATGTCGGCCTGGTATCCGCCCACTTCCCAGGGGCCGGTTTCATGGCTTCGATATTGAATCCCCGAATTGCCGTTGACCACCCGAAAGGATAGGCGCAGTTCGAAATCGTCTAACTCGCCCTGCCGCCATATCAGGAACGTATTTTTGACGCCGGGATTCTCGGGCGTGGTCTGACCGGTGATCGCCCCGTCCTTGACGGACCAGAACTTTGCATCGCCGTCCCATCCGCTCAAATCGACGCCGTTGAAAATCGGTTTGAATCCTTCTTCGCTTTCGGAGGCAAATCCTTGAAAGAAAAACCCGAGAGATAAAAATGCAAAGAACAGGCATCGCCTTGGATTGATATGCAAGAAATGCGGATTCATAGAATAGTCCTCCTTATTTTTTCGCACAAAATATCGGATTACGCTGATAAGCAATGAGAAAAATAACGGTTTTGCTGTTCAGGATACCACATGCGAAAGGTGTTCGTTAAGTGATTGATTTCGATTTCATCCATGTATTTTTCAAGCAAAATTTGGTATCGTTAAGATGCTTATAGCAAAACGCTATATTTTTCATCGTGGATAAGGAGAATCGTTATGGATAAAAGTTGGAAAACAACTCGGCGGGATTTTCTTTCTAAGACGGCCGCCCTGGCGGGAGGGGCGGCGGCGTTTCAGATCGTTCCCCGCCGGGTTTTGGGCGCGCCCAATCGCCCTGCGCCCAGCGACACGGTTGTCTTAGGCAATATCGGCGTCGGCGGGCGCGGCAGCGCTTTCCTGCGCCCCGGCGTCTCCGCCGCCATCTGCGACGTGGATGACGACCATCTCAAGCGCGCCGCCGAGCGCGTCGGCGGGAATCCTTTTCTTTGCAAGGATTATCGCGAACTGCTCGACCAGAGCGATATCGACGCCGTCACAATCGGAACGCCCGATCACTGGCATGGCTTGATGTGCGTTCACGCCTGCGAAGCGGGGAAAGACGTCTATGTCGAAAAGCCCGCCTGCAAAACCATCGAAGAAGGCCGCGCCATGGTTAACGCCTCCAAGCGATACGCCCGCATCGTTCAAGTCGGATCGCAGGGGCGTTCGACCGAAGCGGCCTATCGCGCCTGCCGTTATATTCGAAACGGTCAGATCGGGCGAGTAAGTAAAGTGAACTGCTGGCATTATGAAAATCCCGTCGGCGACTGGACGCCTGACAGCGATCCGCCCCCGACGCTGGATTGGGGAAAATGGCTGGGACCTGCGAGATGGATGCCCTACAATCCCCAAAAAGTTCATTTCAATTTTCGCTGGCTGCTCGATTTCGGCGGCGGTCAGATTCGCGACCGGGGCGCCCATGTCATGAGCGTCGCCTTCTGGTGCATGGACAGCGATCATACCGGCCCTGTTAGCGTTGAAGCGACCGGCGAGCCGCCCGGCAAAGGCGTTTGGGACTGCCCGCCCATCATGGACATTAAATATGTCTTCAAAAATCCTGATTGGGAAATGACCTGGACTCAGCCAGGGGAAAAACTGCTCAATGCACCATTTGGCGCCAAATACTGGGGCGATAAAGACACTCTGATCGTCACCGGCGGGGATGGGGGATGCGGAACCGAAGATAAAGCGATGAACTACGAGCCGCCGTCCAACGGCGCGCCGGTCTTTCACAGCCCTGGACATTTCCAAAACTGGATGGACTGCATCAAGACGCGCGAGAAGCCCATCATGCATATCGAAGCGGGCCATCGCGTCGCCGTGCTTTGCATCTTGGGCAATATTTCCTACATCCTGGGCCGAAAACTCGAATGGGATCCGGTGCTGGAACGCGTAAAGAACGACGATGAAGCCAATCGTCTGCTCAGCCGTCCCGGTCGCGGCGAATGGCATCTATAGCGGATGATTGCATGATGCGCAGCCGGGAATATCTAAACATGCGAAAAAATCTAAATATGATATTTGGATAATTCTCGCTGATTTGATGATCTCCAAAGAAAACGAGGGAAGGAACGATCTCCTTCCCTCGACTATTTCCCTGGCGGAATCCGAAGACTCATGAAACTTATTGCTGCGTTCTTCTGACAGGAGTGGGCCGCGCTGCGCTTCTGGGAGTGGCGGCGGCTCGACTGGGACCGCTGACCGTCTTGGCCGTCGGCGCTAGATTACTCGGCGCAATTCGCGCCGTCGGCGCGGCGGCGGGCGACTCTGTCGGCGATGCTTGAGGCGGGAGCGGCGTTTGAGTCGGTTCGGCTATCGGCGTCGGCGTATCGACGGCGACCGTCGGCATGGGAGATTGCGTGGGCAGAAAAATGATTATGCCCATAACGGCGATTATAATGATCGCTAGTGCGATAATTAATACGGTATGAATTTGCATTCAAGCCTCTCCTGATTCGTATCTTCAAAGTGTCTTCCAATCGTCAATGCAACGATTATTCGCAATGCATCGTCACGGCCTTTTTTATCTTGGAAGCAGACCATGATGAACGATCTTATAAAGGTTTGTAATAAATATTGCGATACATAACCGTTCCGTGATTCCCCTGCAGATAGGTCGGGCCTTCTTCGATGACTTCATTGTTTAATGCGGCGCCCGTCACACCCTCGATTTCTTGATCGTCAATTACTTTTTTTCCATTGTGGTAAACTGTGATGCGAGGCTTCTTCACAACCTTTCCGTTTTCGACGACGGGTTGATGAAAAATGGCGTGCAAACTCTGCCAGTGGCCGGCCGGCAGGGAGGCGTTTACGAGAGGCGCCGCTTTTCCATAGATTCCGCCGCAGTCGCCCGAGCCCGGATTTTCTTTTCCATAACTGTCAAAAACTTGAATTTCATATTGTCCGATCAGGTAGACGCCGCTGTTGCTTCCTTTGGGAACCAGAAATTCAATATATAGTTCGTGGCTTCCTACAATGACATCGCTGACCAGATCGATGCCGTGCTCGCCCTCTTGGCTGGGCGGGACGTTTACAAGCACTCCGTTTAACGCGGCCCAACTCATTTTACTATGTTCATCAGGGGTGACCTTGAGATGCCAGCCATCAAGGTTTTCCCCGTTAAACAGAGATTTCCATTCCTTGCCGGAAGGCGCTTTGGTTAACGGTTGAGCGTCGGCGGCGAGTATGCACGAGATCGTGATAAGCAGAGCAGCGCAGGCAGTGAAAAAATATCGTATTGGCTTCATTTGTATAATCCTTTGCGTTTTTGATAATATTAGACCGTGCAAAGTCTATCATGGAAATGGTGGAAAGAAAAGCAATTGCCGTATCTTCATGCGGCCATTGTTCTATTTTGTGAACCTTGAATTCAATCGATTTATTTTGCGGTTCTATCTTAATGAAAAAGAGTTATAATTACAATGATTAAATCTGTTTGCATGCGTATGGAATTTTTAGGATGCAATTTCGGGGGAGTGGTCATAGGACGAGAAAAAATATATACTTTAACTGTTCATGATCGTCCTTGAAATTTCTATTTGTCTTCTTGACAAATTGTTAAGTTATAATGACTTAAAAAATAAATTGTATGGATTGACGGGTAGTTTTATGGTCGCTCAAGCAAAAATATGTGTTTTGATTACCGGGCTTTTATTTGTATGCGCGGGATGCGCAGGGCTCTCCATCCCCGGCAGTTTGCTCCCTATGCTGCTTTTTGTGGAAGAAGATTCCGCTGTTCTCCTCTCCGAACACAACGACAATAAACCGATCGCTTGGGCGAAGACCGATACCCAATCCGATATCGACGCCCCTGCGACCGCAGCCAGCAGCCGCGCGCCGACTCGCCACACTCAGATTGCCAAAGTAGATTTCATCATGAATCTTCCTAAGGAAGACTCTCGATTCGAACGCGAGCTAAACCGGCATTTGCAAAACCTAGCAGTTGCGCCGCCTTGTGCGAAACGTCGATAATCCGCCCTTTGCTGAATGGCCCCCGATCGTTGATTCGAACGACGACGCTCGTGTGATTTTCCAAATTAGTGATCCGTACTTTTGTACCAAACGGAAGCGTTCGATGGGCGGCCGTCATGGCGTTCATGTCGAATTTCTCGCCGCTGGCCGTCTTTTTCCCTTGAAATTTTTCCCCGTACCAACATGCAGTCCCCGTATCGACGTAACGATGAAGGGAAGCAGTGGCGCCATGAGAAGCGCGCGTCGCTTTTGAACCGGCGCAGCCGGCGGAAAAGAAAATCGCCAGAATGGAAACAAAGACGGAAAAATCTCGTAAAAATGGAAAAGTTCTTGGTTGTATCATGGTATTCCCTCAACACTTATTAGGTATAACTTAAACTATATTGTGACCTAAATTTTCTTGTTTGTCAAAAATTTTTAGGATGAATGCATTTTCAGAATCACAAAATGCTTTGGAACCAAGCAATCTTCCAAAACAAAGTACCCCAAGAAAAAGAATTTACGATGGATCCCCTCATTATGCAATCGTATCAATAGAGCGATTGTTCTTGTTTCATCAGTTTGTAAACGTCCATCTCTGAACATCTCTCATTTGAAATCGACCGCGTAATTTACGAAGAAATTTTCCTAGCATATCCGCCAGCATATCCGCCGTTCCCTTTCGATAATTTTCTTGCATAGACGGCGGATTGACAAACTTTCGAAATTGATTTAGAAAAAAATAAGAATATGATGAGTATTAGACTTTCGATGCAACATGCTGCCTATCGAGTATTTTTCCCGATATTGGTTCCATGGATAATGTTTTCACCTAGAACGCTCTGGATTGGAGTTATTCAATGAACGCTGTATTTCCTGTTATCGGTTCGTTAATCTTCATGGCATTAGGCTACAGATTTTATTCCAAATA
>JAFGTC010000306.1 GCA_016934335.1 Candidatus Omnitrophota bacterium
GCTTGCCGGGCAGCTGCGGCGTAAGCATGGTTTGAATCGTCGCTTCTTTCAAAATCCGCATGCCTTTCCATTCGCCTCGATTCAAAAGCATCTGAGCGAAGATCGCCATATCGTTCACCGTCGAAAACAATCCGGCATGGCCTGATACGCCGCCCATGACCTGGGTGTTTTCGTCATGAACGATGCCCTTCAACACTTGATCGCGCATGGGATCGTATTCGGTGGGCGCCGTGCGCAGACGCTCCTGAATGCGCGGCAGGTATCCGGTGTCGTTCATTCCCAGCGGCTTGAAAATATTGTCTTCTGCAAAGCGGTCCAATCGCCGGCCCGATGCGGTTTCGACCAGCCGGCCCAGCAATATGAAGCCTAAGTCGCTGTAGTTTCGCTTTTCTCCGGGAGGGGATGCCAGGGCTATGTCTTCATCGATGGCGCGATATACGTCTTCCCGATCGATGTAGAGTTGATAAAACGGAAACCAGGACGGCAGCCCGGATGAGTGCGTCAAAAGATGGCGTACGGTCACTTTATCTTTGGCGCGAGCGCCGAAGGTGGGAATATGTTTCACAACGGGATCGTCCAGTCCGATTTTCCCCTGCTCCACCAGCATCATGATCGCCGTGGTGGTCGAGACCATCTTGGTGATCGAAGCCAGGTCGAAGATGGTTTCTTCCAACATGCGATCGCTGAAGGGTACGTATTCCAGGTCGTCGTCGCTGTCGCGGCGGATCAGGTGGGTTTGCATATTGCCGATGGCGCGCCGGGCGACGATATAACCGTCTTTAATCACCAGACCGACGGCGCCGGGCGCGGCCCCTGCGCCGACCGATTTGGCTACTTCCGCATAGGCTTTGTTGACAAATTCATAATCCATTCCCACATCCCAAGGATTGGCCCAGGGAAGGGGATCGCCGGCCCATGCGCCCGATGTAACTGTGACGATCAAAAACAAAAAAGAAAAGAATCGCAGCATTTTCCATCTCCAAATGTTTAATAATTGAATGCGCCAAATCAAAATTGTTTTTCCGTTTTTATTTGTTCTGCGGATTGGGATAATTCGGCGAATGGAGCCTTCTCTCCGGGCGTAAGGCTAATCGGCCGTTTTTCACCCACTCGCCGCCCCGTTCGGATAAATGTTCGATCATCCGGTTTCTCCAGGTTCGCAATGGACCGGCATGGTCGGCGTCGCCCGCCAAATCGTGCAGTTCGTGTAGATCGTTCTCCAAGTCGAACATCTGCTCCTGTCCATCGTACGCATGGAAGATGTATTTTTGGCGGCCGTCCGTTAAGGCGTTCCAGTGGTTTGTCTTGCTATAGCATACGTCATGCTCCAAATCGATGTATTCGCGCCAGTTTTGAGTTTCTCCTCGCGCCAACTTGAGAAGGCTTCGTCCGTCCAAATGATCCGGCGCGGGAATCGATGCGGCGTCGAGGAAGGTCGGCAAAACATCGCGCAGTTCGACGGGATGGCGCAGAACCTGCCCGCGCGGCGCCGAAAGGATGCTGTCAGGCCATCGCAAAATCATCGGGATGCGGGCCGACGATTCGTAGGCGTAGGATTTTCGCCAGAGATGATGATCGCCGGTCATGTCGCCGTGATCGGCGAGATAAATGATCAACGTATTTTCCAAAATGCCCTTTTCTTCCAAAACGCCGACGATTCGTCCGATCCATTCGTCGATGAATGAAATCGAGCCGTAATATCCCTGGCGGGATTGGCGAACCTGATCTTCGCCCATGTCGCCGTGCCAGATCGAGAAACTCGAATCGCTGCGTTCTGCATAATGACTCGCCCAATCTCCGGCGTACGCTTTGGGGATGTCTCGATTCTCATACATTCGCATGAACCGCTCCGGCGGATCGTAGGGGCTGTGCGGCCGCGCGAATGAAACTTTCAGGAAAAAAGGCTGCGCATGATCATAATTCGTAAGAAACCGGACCGCGCTTTCTCCCGTCCAGTGAGTGGGATGAAGGCGCTCCGGCAGAGCGTAGGTTTTGGCGCGATAATCGTTCCAGCCTATGCCGGTCTCATCGGGATTTTGACATGGCGCCGTGGAGTAAAACCACGATCGGTAATCGCTTCGAAAATCGATGGACTGCTCCCGGCCGGATTCATCCAGCAAAGCCCTCTCGTAGCCGTGGTAGTTTCGTTGGGGAGCGAAATGGTTCTTCCCGATGCACATGGTGGAATAGCCCGCTTCGCGCATCGCCTTAGGCTTCTCGAAAGGATAGGCTTCGGCTACTTTCGCATAGCCCAGCATGCCGTGATTCCAGGGAGACAAGCCGGTCAGCAGCGCCGCGCGGGCCGGCGTGCACGTGGGCGTGGACGAATAGGCGCAGCGGAAATGCGCTCCTTCCTGAGCAAGCCGGTCTAGGTTCGGCGTCTGGACGGCGGGATGGCCGTCCGCTCCGATGCAATCCCCTCTGTGTTGATCGGCCATGAGAAAGAGGATGTTGGGCCGTTCATCCTTCTGGCCGTTTTTCGTGAAGGAATGAATGGCGAAAGATGGAAGCGCCGCGGCCGCCAATCCCAATTGGATGGCCGAACGGCGTTTGATGGGCCTGTGAGCGGCTGGATTTTTCATGATTCCATACCTGCCATATCTTTCAGTTTCGGAATGATCTGATCCTGCAGTTCCGGCGAAAAGCGGTTGTAATCTTCGACTTCCATCCATTGCAGATTCTTTTCTGCGCCGAATATCGAATAGACCTGTCCGGCTTTTTCCACGCAGCTCAGAACATCGCCGGCATGCGCTTGAAGATCCAGCGTTAGATTGACAACCAGCACCGGCCGGGGGGCGATGAGTCCCAGCACTTCGTGATAATCGTACGGGATCCGCCGCTCCTGGCCGGCAAATGCGCCGAGACGGGGGATGAGCGGCAGCCAGTGCGTCCACCGGGCGATTCCCCCGCCGCCTTTCTCCGGGGCGTCCAGCCGCATTGGCGTAAATCCCGCCGCGGAGACGACCCCGGCGAAGCGATCGTCCATGGCGGCCGCATGCAGCGCGATCTTGGCGCCCATGTCATACCCCAGCAGATAGATTCTGTTTGCATCGACAAAGGGAACTTCATCAAAAACATCGAGGGCGGATTGCGCATCCGCGACCATTTTCCCCAACAGCGACCACTGCGGGTAGCGATCGTAAAAATTCGTGATTTCTTCCAGCCGGTATCCGGTTCCGATCTGATCGAAAGCCAGGACGGCGAAGCCGGCTTGCGCCAGTTTTATATGAGGCGGCGATCCCCGCCGGTAGGAAGGGACGTACCCTTTCGCGTTGTTCCAGGAGTGCAGCCAGATCACAGCGGGAATTTTTTGTCCGCTCGCTTCGGCGCTTTCCGGATAATAGAGATCGCCGGCGATATAGTTTCCAAAATTGAATTGCTGCTTCTTGACGCCAGTCGGTTCGGAGCGCCGGGAAAGCAGTTCGGCGATGTGGCCGTATTCCGAGCCGTAACTGCCGACCGATTGGGCGCCGATGGCGGGCGATTTTCCCAGCGCCCACTCGATGCGGTTTTTGATGTCCGGCGTTTTTTCCGCCCATTGCTCTCGGGTCGTAATTTTCTTGTATTCCTGGAAGACTAAAAGATCGTCTAGATCTTTTTCCGGAAATTTAGCCGGATCGATCGATTCGCCCGATCGCTTCAGCCAATCGTCATAGGTCGGATAGAATTTCGAACTTTCTTCGAACGCCGAATGCCGGTGACCAAACTGCAGATCGAGCCAATCCAGGTAAGCCTCGATGTCCTGCGTTTGCGTTTCGTGCGATCCCCACCGGCAGCGCAATTGCAGTGCATCGGAGGCGCCGAGCATCTCATAGACTCGTTTGGCGGAATCGTAGGTGTGTTCGATGGCCCACACTGATTCGACCGGATCGTTTAACGCCGTCGAAAGTAAACAGGCGCGCGGCGCAATGCAGGCGATTAATGTGTGCTGGTCGATGGGCAGTTTATTCTCTCTTCCCGCAAAGAAGCGCAGGCGCGGATGCATCCAATCGGGAAACGCTCGCGTCAGCAGCTCGATTCCTTCGCCGAAATGCGCTTCCGAAAACAAC